>UQQO01000006.1 GCA_900543175.1 uncultured Fusobacterium sp. | reverse complement strand
CATATAAAATATTAAAAATTTTTTATATAAAGTCAATTTATAATTTCCTTAGAAATAAAAAAACTTCCTAACTTTATGTTAAGAAGTTTTATCACTCAATTATTTTGCCATCTCTGTAACAAACTTTTTAGTTATTTGTTGAGGTCTTGTTATAGCTCCTCCTACAACTACTGCATAAGCTCCTACTTCAAGAGCTTTTTTTGCTTTTGCTGGAGTATCTAAGTTTCCTTCTCCAATAACTGGAATTGAAACAGCTTTTACAACTTTTTCTAACTCTGTTAACGGATCATTTCCTTTAGTGTATTCTGTATATCCTACTAATGTAGTTCCAACTATATCAAATCCAACTCTTTGAGCTTCAACAGCTTCTTCTACACAAGAGATATCTGCCATAAACATTTGATTCGGATATTTTGTTTTAGCTTCTTTCATTAGATCTTCAAGAGTTCTTCCATCAGGTCTCTCTCTTTTTGTTCCATCAAGTGCTATTACATCTACACCTTCAGCTACTAAAGCTTCTATCTCTGTCATAGTTGGAGTGATGTATACTTGGTTATCTCCATATTGTTTTTTAATTATTCCAATTATAGGAAGATCTACATTTTTTTTGATCTCTTGAATATCAACTACTGTGTTTGCTCTAATTCCAGATGCCCCTCCTACAAGAGCTGCATATGCCATTCTTCCCATAATAAATGAACTGTGTAATGGTTCATCTTCTAAAGCTTGACAAGAAACTATTAATTTTCCTTTTACTTGTTCAAATTTACTCATTTTTATCTTCTCCCTTAGCTTATCTCATTAAACTAAAACTTTAAAAATAACCTTTGTTATTTGTTTTACTTCTCCAACTTTTAATAATGCCATATGTGGTTCTTCAGGGAAAAACATAACAAATCTTTCAGGTGTTAAATGGAACATATTTTTTACTTCACCATCATATAATTCATAGTCCCCTGCTTCATCATACTCTTTTGTTAAAGTTACTTCTGGACGTGGAGTATATCCTAAATTTTCCTCTCCTGAAATAACAACATGAATATCTATATATTGTTTATGTCCTTCAAAGAATCCATCCTTTAACTCTTTTGTCATTGGACAATTTGGATAGTTAAAATATAAATTATCTCCATCTATCTCATTTTTTCCAGGAACTCCATCTTTATATTTTCCACTTAAAATATAATCAATAGCTCTATCTAAATTTTCAGAAATTCCTCTATATTGATTTAACTCTTTTATTTCTCCATATATCATTGTTCTCTGCTCCTTGATAATATATTTATCTTTTTATTTTATCTATAACTAAATTCTTCCCACTTTTTTTAGTAATAAATATGTTGCTCCTAACATTCCTGCATTGTTTCCTAACTCTGCAAATTTTAATTTTAAGTTCTTTTTAAAATTTGGCCCTAATTTAGAACTTAAACTTTCATTAAATTTATCAAGAAGATAATCTCCTTGTTTTGTTACTCCTCCACCTATCACAATTAATGATGGATTGAAAATATAAGCTATAGTACTTAAACCATCTGTAAAGTAATCTACCCATTCACTTATTATTTTTTTCATTGTTGAATCTCCAGATTTTTCTAAATCAAAAATCTCTTTTCCATTCATATCTTTTCCTGTTGCTTCTTTAGCCATTCTCATTAGTGCAGTAGCTGAAGCATATCTTTCATAACAACCTTTTTTTCCACATAAACATTGGATTCCATCTTTAACTATTTGAATATGACCAAACTCAGCTGCTACACAAGTATCTCCTCTTAGGATTTCATTGTTTAAAACAACTCCTCCTCCAATACCTGTACCTATAGTTATACAAATAAAATCCTTTTCCCCTCTTCCTGCTCCTAGCCATTTTTCACCTAATGCTGCACAGTTTACATCATTTTCTAAAACAGCAGGTAGAGAAAATTTATTTTCTAATCTCTCAACTAAGTTTGTTCCTATCCAACCAGGGATAATATCATTCCCACCAACAACTTTTCCTATACTTCCATCTATTTGTCCTGTACCAGATACTGCTATTCCTAGTATCTCCTCTTTTGAGTAACTTTCAACTATAGTTACAAGTTTATTGAAAAGATTTTCTACTCCCTTATCGGCTTCAGTTGATGTCTCTCCACTAGCTAATATCTCTCCAGTTAAAGATATCAATCCATATTTTATCATTGTTCCACCAATATCTATTCCTACTATCTTCAATTTTTTCTCCTTGTTCATACTATTTTTTTAAAAGTTCCAATGCCCACAATATATTTTCATCATGTAAGCCATTTAACATATCCTCATGTCCATACTCTGGAAATATAAGATGTCTCTTCCTGCAAACCAATTTGTTATATGTAGCAAATTGAGTTGATGGGGGACAAGTTTTATCCATTAAACCAGTTGTCATTGTAACATCGGCTCTTATCCAATGAGCCATATTTTCTATATCAACATACCCTAAATTATTAAAAAACTCTTTTTCTTTTTTATGTTGAGGATCTCTCTGTCTAAAATAATCTTTGATCTCCTCATAAGCTGCTCCTGTATCCATGTTCCAACATCTTAAATAGTCACTTAAAAATGGATACACAGCAAAAACACTTTTTATATCTGGCCTTAGTGCTGCAAGAGCAAGAGCTATTCCCCCACCTTGAGAATAGCCCATTGTCCCTACATTTTTATTGTTTATAAACTCAAATCCCATTACTATTTCAGCCAATCTCACAGCATCTAAAAATACTTTCTTATAATATAAATTTTCTGGTGGCATTACACCTCTTATTAAATTACAAGTTCTAAAGTGATTATCAACTCCAAAACTATCAGTAGAATCTCCCATTTGGCCTCTACATTCCATAGAGAAAACAGCTATATTACAAGCTACATATGGAAGTTTATATGTCCAGTCTTTACTGCACCCACCATAACCATGAAACTCTAATATTGCTGGGATCTTCTCTCCATCTTTTATATTCTTAGGTTTCAAATATTTTACATGAATTGTTGCATCTTCAACCCCTTGAAAATACAGATCAAAACATTCACAATATGGTGTTTCAAACTCATTTTTCTCTATTCTGAATTTTTTAGGAAGTTCTTTTAGCTCCTCTAAAGACCTTGACCAATAAAGGTCAAAGTCTTGAGGTTTTGGGCTGATACCCTTATATTTTTCTAGTTGTTCTAATGGCATATCTACACTTAATGGCATTTGATTTACCTCTCTTTTTTTATCCCATTATCAAATTAGGTAGGAATGTTATGATTCCTGGGAATACTGTTATAAATACTAGTGTTAAGAATATTGGTAGTAAGAATGGAATAACTCCCTTTGTAACTGTACTTACTGACATTTTTCCAACTTGAGCAACTACGAATAGTGCCATTCCCATTGGTGGAGTAAGAATTCCTATCATCATATTTAATGTAGTCATTACTCCAAAGAATACTAAGTCTATACCAACTTGTTCTGCTACTGGTATAAGCATTGGTAATACTAGGAATTGAAGTGCTAGTGCATCAATGAACATTCCTAAGAATAGTAGTAGTAAGTTGATCATTACAAGAACTGTTAATGGAGAACTTGCATATGTCATAAATACTTCAGCTATTTTCATTGCAATTTGTTCTCTTGCAATCATATCTCCAAAGAATGTAACAGTTATGATCATTAATACTGTAACTCCACTGATTGCCATTGCTTCAACACAGTGTTGGAAGAATGATTTTATAGTTAATTCTTTATAGATAAATGCTCCTAAGAAAACTGAATATAATGCTGCAATTACTGCTGCTTCTGTAGGAGTAAATAATCCAGAGAAGATTCCTCCAATTATAATGAATGGAGTTAATAATGCCCAGAAAGATTTTTTGAAAGCTTCTACTTGCTCTTTGAAAGTAGCTTTTTTAGCTTTTCTATATCCTCTTTTTTTACAAACAAAATAGTTCATTATCATTAGAGCTATTGTTGTTAAAACTCCTGGAACAAATCCTGCAAGGAATAGTTTTGCAATTGATTGGTTAGCAATAACTCCATAAACTATCATACTGATACTAGGTGGAACTAGAGGTCCAATTATACATGAAGCTGCTGTAATTCCTCCACAAATATCATCATCATATCCTTCATCTCTCATTGCTTTAATTTCAAGTTGTCCTAATCCTCCAGCATCTGCTATTGCTGATCCTGACATTCCTGAGAAGATAAGTGATGCTGCTACGTTAACATGTCCCATTCCTCCAGTATAGTGTCCTAATAGTGCTTTAGCAAAGTTGAAGATTCTTTCTGTAATTCCAGAACCATTCATCAATATTCCTGTAAGTACAAAGAATGGTACACTTAGAAGACTGAAGCTATTTAAACTATCTACAAGTTTTGCAGAAGCAAAATATAATACATTCCATCTTGTTACAGCAAAGTAGAATATTGTTGCTGCCATTAGAGACCATCCTACTGGAACTCCTGCAAATATCATTACTAACCATACTGCAATAGTTACAAATCCTGATATCTCTCCAAACTTATAGTAATTAGATAATCTTAATACTTTAAATACTTTTGGATCATAAACTATTAATCCTATTATAACTACAAGGGCAACTAAGAATACATATGGACTAATTAATACTCTTTTATTATCATAATTTTCTTTGTATGCTTGGAAGAAACGAATCATCATTAGTATTGAAACTATTGGTAGTGCTAAATACATCCAACCAGCAGAAATTTTTAATGAAACTAATTCAAATATCCATTTCTTTTGATATAAAAGATTTCCAAGATACCCCATAAAGATAATACAAACAAAGATTATAATCTGTGTTAATGTAAATACTACCTTTTGAACTTTAGGAGAAAATCTTGTAAATAGGAAGTCAATTAATACGTGTTGTTGACTTCTTATACCCATACTAATTCCTAACATTCCAACATATGTAAATATTAAACTAGATAATTCTTCACTCCACATAAGAGGTGTTCCTAATACTTGTCTTGCTGTAATTTGCATTACAAGAACAATAAACATTATTACGAACAGTGTTCCTCCAACCCATTCTTCTAACTTATCAAACACTTTCATTTTTTCCCACCTTAATTTTTTACTTTAATTATTTAACTGCGTTAATTTGATTTATAGCATCTTCTCCAAGTTTTCCATTTTTCTTAATGTATTCGTCGTAAACTGGTTGCATTGCTTTTTCGAAATCTCCAAGAGCTGGTTCAGTAATAGTTACACCATTTTGTTTAAAGAAATCTTTTAAGCTAGCTTCTTCTTCAACGAATAGTTGAGTATGATATTTTGCTGCTTCTGCTGCTGCTTCTTTAACTACATTTTGAAGATCTTCTGGTAATTCTTCCATAGTCATATTTCCAACAACATATAATTGGTCATTTAAAATGTGGTTAGTCATTGCTAGGTATGGTTGAACCTCATAGAATTTTTGAGCTCTTACAGCTGATAATGGATTTTCTTGTCCATCAACAGAGTTTGTTTGAAGAGCTAGGTATACTTCTGAGAATGCCATTGGTGTAGGAGCAGCTCCAGTATATTTTGCATAGTTTAAGTTTGATGGTGCATTTGGAACTCTTAATTTAAGTCCTTTCATATCTGCAAGAGTATTGATTGCTTTATTTGATGTAGTTTGTCTTGTTCCATTGTAAGCTTGAGAAAGAATTGTAATTCCTAAATCATCATGAACTTTAGTCATAAGATTTTTACCAAATTCAGTATCAAAAGTAGCTCTTTGAACGTGAGCAAAGTCTTTAATCATATAAGGTAATACATATACTTCAGCTTCTGGATAGAATATAGAGAATCTTCCGATTTCAGTAAATGTAAAATCTAGAGCTCCACCAGCGATTTGTTCGATCATGCTTCTGTCGTCTCCAAGTTGTCCGTTAGGGAAAAGAGCTATTTCAATTCTTCCATTTGATTTTTCTTTTACTTTATTAGCGAAGAATTCTGCTGCTTTGTATTCATTTGATGATGTTCCTGCAACCATTCCCATTTTAAGATCAAACTCTGCCGCAAGTGCTGCTGTTGTCATTACTCCAAATAACATTCCTAAACCTAATGCTTTTAATGATTTTTTCATAAATAAACCTCCCATAATACTTTTTAGTGTTAATCTATTTTAATAAAAAATTTTACCCTTCTAAATTTTCAAGAAATAAAATGTGTGATTTAGATATTTCCCAATTTCCTTCATAGGATTTATCTCTATAAAGAATATCAAACATCTTCTTTCCTGCATTATAACCTTCAGTTGCTATCTCTTCCATCACTGTGGCAATAACAACTCTCTTTTTTATCAATTTTTTTAGATTTTTACTTATTCCATTGGTTACTATTTTTTTATCTTTTAAAACTTTTTTAGGTAACCTCTCAAGTATCTCTTGAGCATATCTATTTATATAAATTCCTGATATCTCTTCTTTGGAACAAATCTCATTAATTAACTCTATACTCTTCTCAATTCCATTCCCAAAGAATGGTCCCACTAATTTTATCTCAGTTTCTACAACTCTCTCAATAAATCCTTCAAGATACATCTTTGATGAGATTCTGTCATCTCCATTATCTAAAACTAAAAGTTTCTCATCTTTTCTAAGCAAACTACTTATAATAGCTCCAGCAATTTTCCCTTGCTTTTTGTGATCTGGACCTATATGTGGTATCTCCTCATGTAACCTAATTCCAACTGAAATTACTTTTATCTTTTCTAAATAAGGTTTTAATAAGTCATATATTTTTTCTTTATTTAAAGGTGTTATAATAATTCCATCTATCTCTTCATTTTTTAAAAGTTCCTTTAACTTTTCTATCTGAGTTTCTGGATCATTAATATCTGTTGTTTGAATTTTTATTTTATAGTTGTATGCTCCATACTCCTTTGAAGCATTTTCTAATCCTCTTATTATCTCTTGAGTATAAAACTCATTTTTTGACTCAATAACTAAGCCATATATCAATTTAGATTTTTTTATAGCTAAAGAACTTCCAATTAAGTTTTTTTCATAGTTCATCTCTTTAACTAACTCTAAAATCTTTTTTTTTGTCTCCTCTTTTATTAATGAACTTCCATTTATAGCTCTGGCAACTGTTGTCCTACTGATTCCTAATTTTTCTGCAATTTCTTTTTGTGTAATCATAACAAAAATCACCCTCTTAAAAAATTGTTCACGTGTTCATTAATATCTTAGTATAAGAATAACTCATATTTTAATCTTTGTCAATGTTTTTTTTTACTTTTTTTTAAATATTAAAAGTGCTGTTTGTTTAAAATTAACACATTGTGAAAATAAAAAAACAGGAAAGATATAAATCTTCCCTGTTTTCCAGATAAGTCTATTTAGCAAGTAAAGTTCCTGTATACATTCTAGGTGTTCTTACTCCTGGTTTAACTTCTCCATTTATTGAGAATATTTTATTTCCTATTACTGCAAGTCCTTCTCCACAAGGTGCATCAAACGGAATTTGTCCTAAAGATTTCCATGTATTTGCTTCAGCATTGTATACTAAAACTTCTCTGTTCCAATTGAATTCTGCTGGATCTGCTCCAAAATATCCTGCTCTAAAGTTTGCTAATGCTTCACCTTTTAATGATCCTAAGTTTGCAACTGCATTGTCATAAACTTCTTTATTGAATCCTCCGATAACTAGCATCTCTTTATCATTAAGTTTTACTGAGTTAGCTCCTAATAGAGAGATTCCTTTTCCATTTAGTTCAACAGAAGCAACTTCTGTCCATTCATTTTTATCAAAATCATATTTATATCCATCAGTATATGCTATTGCATCTCCACCACTAAATACATATAAATTTCCATTTAATACTTGTGAAACTGCTTGAGTTCTTGTAGCTTGTCCTGGAACTGGTGCTAATTCAACAACTTCTTTAGTAGCTAAATCATATGAATACATTTTGTTAGTTGCTTTTCCACCTTGTTTTCCACTCATTACATAAAGTTTTCCATTGTGTTCAACTGCTGCTCCATTTTGAAGTGTAAATGGTAGATCTCCAACTTTTTCAACATTTAATTTTCCATCTTTCATAGATAGGAATAGAATATCGTTATCTGCATCAGCATTAGCTGATCCTCCAATATAATATACTCCATTTTCAACAGTTACAGATGCTCCATATCCAATTTCATTATCAAGATTGATATGTTCAACAACTTCAAGTTTATTATCTTTTTCTTCTAATAAGTAAATGTCAGAGTAAAGTTTTTTTGCTCCTCCATTTAAAACTGAATCATAAGGGAAGTTTGCTCCTCCACCAACTACTACATATTTTCCTTCAAGTACTCCTGATAATACTCCTGCTGTTCCTATATTGTGTTCAAATCCTTTTTGTGCTGGAAGACTTCCTGCATATTCCCAAGTTACTTTTCTTTCTACTCCTGCTGTTCTAACATTATTTGAAGAACATCCAGTTAAAACAAGTGCAGATACTATTGCAGCAAAAACAAATTTTTTCATAATTATTCCTCCTACTTTTAATAACCCCATTTTTAAATTTTTATTGTACCCGTGTTCATAAGTAAAATATACATTTATTGTGGTTAGTTGTCAACATTTTTTTTGTTTTTAAAACATTTTAAATAATTAATACACATATTTTTAGATATAATTTAATAATTTTATAACAAAACTATTTATTTTATATATGTGCTCGTAACCACTTTTATTTGAGGATTTTTTAGAGTTTTTTCAATATATTCAGTTTTATTTTTTTACATATTATATAAAATATGTATAATAAATTTTTCTTTTTTTTCTTTACAAAAAAAGAAATTTCTTTTATAATCTCAATTGTGGGAGTTTTATGAAAAAATTATGAATAAACATTCATAATATATTCACAAAAAATATATAAAGTTTCTGGAGGGAGAAAAAATTATGAAAAAATTAGCACTTTTACTAGCTGCTTTAGGTGTAATGTCAGCTACTACATTCGCAGCTGAATCAGCTTTAAGAATTACAAATGTTGGACAAGAAGTTGAAATAGAAAATACTTCTGGAGGACAAGATATAGGAGAATCTGTATATTTTGGAACTTCAGTTGGATTAGCTTATAAAGATTGGACTTTTGGAGTAATTGGAGCTAAAAGATGGTCTGTAGACACTGACGATGTTGACTCTATTACAGGAAGAGTTGTTTTAGATGCTTGGAAAAATTATGATAACTATAAATTAGGATTTAGATTTAGATCTGAAAAAGATTATGATAGATACTATGCTAGAGGAGCATGGAATCATGGAATGTTCTGGGGATCAGCTGATATCTGGTATGAAGCTAAGACAGGAAAAGATATCTATAAAAATGATAAAAACGATACTTGGAGAGGAGAAATTTTCCCTATCGGAGTTCAATATAATGGAATTAAACTTGGTTGGTTTGTTGATGCTGAAATTGTTAATGGTTCTGTAGCAGATGGATATAGAGAACAAAACTTTGAACACCAATTAAGATTCTACGCTCCACTATATAAAGGAGAAAAATTAACTGTTCAAACTGAAATTAGACATACTTTAACTGTTGACGATAAATATAATAATGAGAAAAAAGCTAAGAACGATGCAACAAGATTTGAAGATTTCGGAAGAACTAGAATTTATTTAAAAAACAACTACCAAGTTAACGAATCTCTTAATGTATATCTAAACTATGGATATGAATTTAAAGATATGGAACAAGTAAATTCAGGAAAATCTTATGATAGTGACAACTACTATGGTGTTTGTACTTTCGGATGGAATTACAAATTCTAATTTCTAAATATAAAATATAGAGAATGGAATTAATTTCCATTCTCTTATCTTTAAATTTTTAAATAATTTTCTTTTGAATATTTCCCATAAAAAAACTGCCAATTGGCAGTTTTTTCATTTTCTATCACTTTTTTCATTTAATATTCTAAAAGAAAAAAGCTCCCAAAAATGAGAGCTTGTTATATTTTTTATTTTATCTTAATCTTCTTTACTACTTTTAGCCACTACAAGCACATATATATTTTCAACATTACTGTCCTCTTTTAATAACTCACACAATGTTTTTAATGTAACTCCTGTACTATATAGATCATCTATTAATAAAATACTTCCTTTTTTTGTCAAACTTCTATTTTTTCTAATACTGTTTTTAAATAGATCTAGTTTCTTTTCAACAGGAAGATTTTTTATCTCTTCAGGTGTTAATTTACTAAAAAAATCTAAAGATATAGGTTTATTTAATTTTTCTCCAACTAATTTTGTAACTTGAAACATTGGTTGAATAAATCTAAATTTTGATGGTGGAACAGAGATTATTCCATCTATCTTATCTTTTAATTTCCACTCTTCAACTATAAATTTTACTACCTCTTCAGATATTTCAACTGCTTTAGTGTAATCTTTATGATACTTTAATTCATTTAGAGATTTTCCAATCTCACTATATGTAACATTAAACTCAGGATAACCAAAAATATCTTCTCCTACATACTCACTGTTTTCTGTAAAATAATCTAATGCATATCCTTCTGTCCAAACACCATCTAACTTTATAGGATTTAATTTCATATATTATTCCCTCCTAATTTTTATTAATGCCCATATATATTTTAACATAATTAGATAATTTTTGGAAATAAAAAACCTGTATTCAATCTTAGTAATTAAGATTTTGAATACAGGTAAAATTTATTTAACTATTTTAAATTAAACAGTTGTAATCTCTTTTTCTTTTTTAGCTAGAAGTTCATCTATCATTTTAATGTGAGAATCAGTTAATTTTTGGATTTCTCCTTCTAATGTTTTTACTTCATCTTCAGAGATAGGATTTTCTTTATCTTTAGATAATTTTTTAAGATCGTTATTTCCATCTTTTCTGATGTTTCTTACAGCAACTTTTCCATTTTCAGCTTCTGCTTTAGCCATTTTTACATACTCTTTTCTTCTGTCTGCTGTAAGTTCTGGCATTACAAGTCTTATAACTTTACCATCATTGTTTGGAGTTAATCCTAAATTTGCAGCCATGATAGCTTTTTCTATTTTAGAGATTAGAGATTTATCCCAAGGATCGATTACTAATAATCTTGGTTCTGGAGCTGAAACTGATCCAACTTGATTTAAAGGCATTTCTGATCCATATTGCTCAACTCTAATTCCATCAAGCATAGATACGTTAGCTCTTCCTGCTCTAATTGTTGTAAATTTGTGTTTTGTAGCTTCAATAGCTTTTCCCATTTTTTCATTACATTGTTTTACTACTTCTTGTCCTGTCATATCATTCCCTCCTAATTAATCAGCCACTACGACTGTTCCTATATTTTCTCCCATGATAACTTTTTTAATGTTTCCTTCTGTTAAAGAATCAAATACTACGATAGGAAGTTTATTTTCTCTACATAGAGAGATAGCTGTAGCGTCCATTACCTTCAAATCTTTATTTAATACTTCTGTATAAGTTACACGGTCATATTTAATTGCATCTGCATATTTTACAGGGTCTTTATCATAGATTCCATCAACTTTAGTAGCTTTTAATACAGCTTCTGTATTCATCTCTATAGCTCTTAAAGCTGCTGCTGTATCAGTTGTAAAATATGGATTTCCTGTTCCTGCTCCAAATATTACAACTCTTCCTTTTTCCAAGTGTCTTTGAGCTTTTCTCTTAATAAAAGGTTCTGCTATTTTAGGCATCTCTATAGCTGTTTGAACTCTTGTAGGTACTCCTAATTTTTCAATAGCATTTTGAAGTGCAAGAGAGTTTATTACAGTTGCAAGCATTCCCATGTGATCTCCAGTTACTCTATCTACACCTTGAGTTGCTCCAGATATTCCTCTAAAAATATTTCCTCCACCAATAACAATTGAAACTTCTACTCCTAGTTCAACTATCTCTTTAATTTGTCTAGCATAAGAATTTATAACATCTGATGATATTCCAAATTCTTGCTCTCCCATAAGAGCCTCTCCACTAAGTTTTAATAACACTCTTTTATAAAAAGGTTTATCCATTTCTTTCCTCCTGTATTTTATTACTTTTTAAAAAAATGGGGATGCTATTTGCATCCCCTTATGCTTTTGTTGATATTATCCTTTGATTTGAGCTGCAACTTCTGCTGCGAAATCTTCTTCTTTTTTCTCGATTCCGTCTCCAACTTTATATCTAGCAAAAGATTTTACTTCAAGAGGTGCTGCAAATTTAGCAACAGTTTCTTTGTTTTCTGCTCTTACATAGATTTGGTCAACTAAACAGTTTTCTTCATAGAATTTGTTCATTTTTCCAATAAGAATTTTTTCTATAATTTGAGCTGGTTTTCCTTCAGCTTCTAATTGTTTTCTAGCGATTTCTTTTTCGTGCTCTAAATCAGCAGTAGTTACTTCTGATGAATTTAGATATTTAGGGTCCATAGCAGCTACGTGCATAGCGATGTCTCTAGCTTTAACTACGTTTTCTTCAGTAGCTTCACCAGTCATCTCAACGATAACTCCTAATTTTCCTCCTAAGTGGCTGTATGTTGCAACGAATCCTTCAGTAGCTACAGTTTCGTGGATTCTTCTGATGTTCATGTTTTCTCCGATTTTAGCAATTAGATCAGTAACTGCTTCAGCAACTGTTTTTCCTTCTGCATATTGAGCTGCATTTAGAGCTTCAAGAGTAGTTGCATTGTTTTCAATAGCTATTACTGCTAATTTTTTACCAAATTCTTTAAATTCTACGTTTTTAGCAACGAAGTCTGTTTCAGAGTTGAATTCGATTAATACAGCTTTTTTGTGATCTGCTGATACAGCATCAAAAATTAATCCTTCTGCTGCTATTCTTCCAGCTTTTTTAACTGCTTTAGCAATTCCTTTTTCTCTTAAATAGTCAATGGCTTTATCCATATCTCCATTCATTTCTGTTAGTGCCTTTTTACAATCCATCATTCCAGCACCAGTTCTTTCTCTTAGTTCTTTAACTAAGCTTGCTGTTATTGCTGCCATTTTCTTCCTCCTAATAAAAATTTTATTTTATTAAATCTTCTATAATGTACATCACAGTTGAAAAGTTAATTATTCAGCTGATCCTTCTTCTACATTGATTTCTTCAGAAGCTACTTCTTCTACTTCTTTACCTTGGTTTCCTTCGATGATAGCGTTAGCGATAACTGAAGAGATTAGTTTTACTGATCTTATAGCGTCATCGTTAGCTGGGATTGGGTAAGTTACTAGATCTGGATCTACGTTAGTATCGATCATAGCAAATACAGGGATTCCTAAGTTAGCTGCTTCAACAAGAGCTAGAGTTTCTTTTTTACAATCTACTACGAATATAGCTTGTGGAACTTCTTTCATATCTTTAATTCCAGTTAAGTTTTTAGAAAGTTTAGCTAATTCTTTTCTGAAGTTAGCTGCTTCTTTTTTAGTGTAAGCAGTATCTAAAGTTCCATCTGCTTCCATTCTTTCTAATTCTTTTAATCTTTCGATTCTAGTTTTGATAGTAGCGAAGTTTGTTAACATTCCTCCTAACCATCTGTTGTTTACATAGTACATTCCTGATCTTTCAGCTTGTTCTTTTACAGCTTCTTGAGCTTGTTTTTTAGTTCCTACAAATAGAACTTTTCCACCTTGCTCAGCGATCTCTCTGATTACTGCGTAAGCTTCTTCAATTTTCTTTAAAGATTTGTGAAGATCGATTACGTGGATTCCGTTTCTTTCTGTGAAGATGTACTTAGCCATTTTTGGGTTCCATCTTTTTGCTTGGTGTCCGAAGTGAACTCCAGCTTCTAATAATTGTTTCATTGTTATTACTGCCATTTTTTCCTCCTAAATTTTTGGTTTTTTCTTCCATCAGCCTCAAAACTAAGCAATCCCTTTGGGACACCTGGCTTAGAAATAACTGATGTGTGTATTTAAACAACAGTTTATTTTAACACACTTTTTAATAGATGTCAATATTTCCAAGGTGTTTTAATCATATTAACTTTTATAATTTTGGTGTTTCTTTCTCTTTCTTTCTATATTATAATATACCTATACATTAAAAATATGTTTCTAAAGGGGGAAATATAATGGGTAAAAAAGCATTAATTCTTGTGGATATTCAAAATGATTTTTGTGAAGGGGGAGCTTTAGCTGTAAAAGATGGAGATTTAGTTGTTCCAGTTGCTAATAAACTTATCTCTCTATTTAATCAAAATAGTGATCTTGTTATTGGTACAAAAGATTGGCACCCTGCTTCTCATAAAAGTTTTGCTATAAATTCAAATGGAAATATAGGAGAACTAGGAGAATTAAATGGACTTCCTCAAGTTTGGTGGCCTGTTCATTGTGTTGAAAATGAGTATGGTTCTAAATTTCATAAAAATTTAAAAGGTGTAGATCTTACTATATTTAAAGGGCAAGATCCTGAAGTAGATTCATATAGTGCTTTCTTTGACAATGGAAAAAAACATAAAACTGATCTGGATAAAGTGTTAAAAGATAAAGGTATAGATACTCTATATATTATGGGATTAGCAACTGATTATTGTGTTAAATTTACAGTTTTAGATGCTCTAGAGTTAGGATATAAGGTTTATCTTGTAGAAGATGGCTGCAGAGGTGTTAATATAAGTTGTGATGATTCTATAAAAGCTATTGAAACTATGAAAAATAGTGGTGCTATTATTTTTAATAGTAATGATTTGAAAGCTTAGGTGCAGGCTATGAAAATATTATCAAGTTTTTTAGGATTATTTAGTGTTCTTATTGCCTATGGTTTATTTAAAATAGATATTCCCTATATACTCTCTGTAATTTTAGCAATTATATTCTCCATACCACTTATAAGTTTTTTTAAAAATTTCTATATTTTTAAATTAACACACAATATAGGAGATATTTTAAATTATCAATGTGATCCTAAAAAATATATTGAAAAAAATAGTGAACTTTTGGAAAATAGAATATTAAAAAATAGAATTGAATATTATTTTTTCCTTCTTAATATTGCTGTTGGTTATTTTTCCCTTGGTAACAATGAGAAAGCTATACTTACAGCTCATAAGATTCCAGAGAAAAAAATAAAAGAGAATTTCTATTTTAATGTAGCTTATAATTACAATCTTGGGATATTTTATTCCTCTAAAGAGAATTGGCAGATGGGGAAAATATTCTTAGAAAATTTAAAAGATATATATACTACTCTTAAAAATTCACCTAAAAATAAGAATGGAAATTTTATTCTTAGTTATAGTGACAATAATAAAAAATATGAGTATGTGCCTGAAATAAAATTAAAAGAGATAGAAATTATGATAGAAGAGATCGATGTTTTACTTGGGAAAGAAAACAACAAATTTCAAGAAGCTATTGAATTTTATGAGAAAAAATTTAAAATGCAAAGTACAACTTATGGTAGATGTTTTTCTAAATACTATTTAGCTTTTGCTTATGAAGAATTAAATGATTTTGAAAAAATGAAAGAATCTTTGGAGTTTGTAGCTGAAAATGGAAGTACTCTTCATATTGCAGAGATTGCAAGAGATATTTTAAAAAATTATTCTAATTTTATATAGTTATTTACTCTAAACTATACTAAAAAAGAGGTCAGATAATGACCTCTTAATTTTTTTATTATGTGATTAACTATTTAGCAACAGAAACTTCTACTGCCATAGGTCCTTTTTTACCTTCTGATACTTCAAAAGTTACTTCTTGACCTTCTTCTAAAGTTCTGAATCCTTCTCCAACTATTCCAGTAAAGTGTACGAAGTAGTCTTGTCCATCTTCACTAGTTAAAAATCCAAATCCTTTTTCTTTGTTAAACCATTTTACAGTTCCTTTAAGCATTTTACAACCTCCAAAAAAATCAAAAAAAATTCTCGTTCAGCATTGAAGAAATTAATCAAAATTATAGAATTAAACTATAATTTTATTTAATATCAGTAACTTAGAACAATTGACTCTATTATACCCCACAAATGTAATATTTTCAAGCACTTTTTAAGTAAAAACTAAAAATAAATATAAAGATTAAAAAAAGAGAGACTTTTTCAGTCTCTCTTCATATATATAATCTAATTATTATACTAATTCGATTATAGCCATTTCTGCTGAGTCACCTTTTCTAACAGATGTTTTGATGATTCTAGTGTATCCACCATTTCTTTCAGCATATTTTGGAGCTATTTCGTTGAATAATTTAGCTACAACTTCTTCATTTCTTAAGAAAGCAAAAGCGTTTCTTCTAGATGCTAAAGTATTTTTCTTTCCGAAAGTTATCATTCTTTCAGCGAATTTTCTTAATTCTTTAGCTCTTGTTACAGTAGTTTCTATTCTCTCAGCACTTAATAAAGATATAGTTAAGTTTTTTAGCATAGCTTTTCTGTGGTCAGCTCTTCTTCCTAACTTTCTATATGACTTATTGTGATTCATTAGTTAGCTATCCTCCTTGTCTTCTTATTCAGGAGATCCATTTTGTGATAGATCATATCCTAATTCTTTCATTTTTTCTAGGATCTCGTCTAAAGATTTTCTTCCTAGGTTCTTAATTTTTAGAAGTTCGTTTAATGACAATTTAGCCAATTGACTTACTTCTTCTATTCCAGCTTTCTTTAAGCAGTTAAATGATCTAACTGTTAAATCAAGTTCTTCTATCTTAGTATTTAAAATATTATCATCTTTAGCATGGCTTACAGAAGTTTCTTCTTCCTCTTCAGCTTCAGCTCTTAGATTTTCCATTTTGTTTCCTAATTCTAAGAATGGATCAAAATGTAATTTTAATAACTCTACTGCATAAGATAGTGCATCTCTAATTTCTATACTTCCATCAGTCTCTACATCTAAAGTAAGTTTGTCGAAATCAGTCATTCTTCCTACCATAGTATCTTGAATGCTATAAGAAACTTTTCTGATTGGAGTGTAGATAGCGTCAATAGCTATATAATCAACTGGCCAATCTTTCTTTTCGATCTCTTCTGATACAACAAATCCTTCTCCTGTATCAACTAAAAATTCCATGTCAAGTTCTCTATCTGTAGTTATTGTACAAATAACTTGCTCAGGATTTACTATTTCTATTCCTACATCTGGTATTATATCAGCAGCAGTTACTACTTTTGGTCCTTTTACAGAAAGTGTCATTCTTCTTTCACCAGTAGTTTCAGCTTTAACAACAACCTCTTTAATATTAAGGATTATTTCAGTAACAGCTTCTTTAACTCCGTCCATAACTGAGAATTCGCTTAAAACACCGTCTATTCTTATTCCTTTAATAGCAGCTCCTGGGATAGAAGAAAGTAAAACTCTTCTCAAAGCATTACCAACAGTATGCCCATAGCCTCTATATAAAGGTTCAACAATATATTGTCCTTTAAATTCACTCTCTTTTACTTCGGTAATATTAATACCCCTTGCATGTTTTTCAATTTTTAACATTAAATCAACTCCTATTAAAAGGGCTTATTATCTAGAGTAGAATTCAACTATTAATGATTCGTTTAGATCGAAATCTAAGTCATCTTTAGTTGGATTTTGAAGAACTTTTCCAGAGAATGCTGCTTTGTCTAGCTCTAACCAAGCTGGAACTCTAGCATCTTCTACAGCAGTTTTGATGATATCTAAGTTTTTAGAATTTTCTATTATAGATATTACATCTCCTACTTTTACTCTGTAAGAAGCGATATTAACTCTTCTTCCGTTTACAGCAACATGTCCGTGAGACACAACTTGTCTAGCTTGTCTTCTAGTTTTAGCAAACCCAAGTCTGTAAACTACGTTTTCAAGTCTTCTTTCTAAGTATTCGATTAAAGTCAAACCAGTAACTCCAAGTTTTCTAGCTGCTTCCTCGTATATTTTTCTGAATTGTTTTTCCATTACGTTATATATAAATTTAGCTTTTTGTTTTTCTCTTAATTGAACTGCATATTCTGTAGGTTTTTTGTTTGCATTAGGTCTAGGTCCTCTTTTTGAAGACTTGTTAACACCTAAAACAACAGGATCAATACCTAGAGCTCTACATTTCTTCAATACAGGCTGTCTATTTCTTGCCATTTTTTAAATATTCCTCCTTTGTATTCAATTTTTCAGATACTTTTTTCAAATTTCAAAATAAAGTGAGATTAAACTCTTCTTCTTTTTGGTGGTCTACAACCATTGTGTGGAACTGGAGTAACGTCAGTGATTTTAGTTACTTCTAATCCAGCTGCTTGTAAAGATCTGATACAAGCTTCTCTTCCAGAACCTGGACCTTTCACTTTTACTTCTACTTTTTTCATTCCATTTTCCATAGCTATATTTGCTGCTTGTTCAGCTGCGATTTGAGCTGCAAATGGAGTTCCTTTCTTAGTACCTTTGAATCCAGAAGTACCTCCTGATTTCCAGCTTACAACTTTACCTTCTGCATCAGTAATAGCAACTATAGTGTTGTTGAAAGTTGAGTGTATATGAGCAACTCCGTTAGGAATATTTTTCAATTTCTTTTTGATCTTAGCTACTTTTTTCTTAGCCAACTTAAGCTACCTCCCTTGCTAATTAATTACAAAATACTCTATAATTCTCTAAAATGCTCTAATTATTTTTTGATTGGTTTTTTAGGACCTTTAACAGTTCTTGCGTTAGTTTTTGAACTTTGTCCTCTTACAGGTAGATTCATTTTGTGTCTTAATCCTCTGTAACATTTGATATCCATAAGTCTTTTTATAGAAAGTCTTACTTCTTTTCTAAGATCTCCCTCTACCTTAATAGTTTCTACAATGGCTCTGATTTTGTTTACTTCTTCTTCAGTTAAATCCTTAACTCTTGTATCGAAGTTAACTCCAGCTTCTGTTAATACTTTTTGTGAAGTTGGTTTTCCGATTCCGTAAATGTAAGTTAGAGCTATCTCAACTCTTTTGTTTCTTGGGATATCTACTCCTGCTATTCTAGCCAAAATTGTTTCCTCCTCTTTCGAAAATTTATATATTTTGCTAGTATAATAACCAGCTAAATACTTTCCTCGATATGGCCCATTTCCAGATTATGGGGATGACTCTACAGCCACCATATCTTTACAGCACTCCATTATCAGTACTTTTTAACAAACTCTCTTTAGTAAAATTATCCTTGAACTTGTTTATGTTTTGGGTTTTCACAAATTACTCTTACTTTCCCATGTCTCTTGATAACTTTACACTTGTCACAAATAGGTTTAACTGATACTCTTACTTTCACTAGTCTGCCTCCTTTCGTGATTAAATTAATTTTTCTTTCTGTATACTATTCTACCCCTTGACAAGTCATAAGGAGAGATTTGTACAGTTACTCCATCTCCAGGTAAAATTTTGATATAGTTCATTCTCATTTTCCCAGAAATGTGGCCTAAAATAGTATGACCATTCTCTAATTCAACTTTAAACATTGCATTTGGAAGGGCCTCTAAAATAGTACCTTCTAATTCGATAACATCTTTTTTCGACATAATTCCTCCTATCGAACAGAACTTCGTTTTATTATATCACCTAAAACACAAAAAGTCCAGTTTTTTCTTTTAAATTTTTCCTATAATTCACTTAAAATTACTGGCTTTCCATCAACGATTGCAATAGAGTGTTCAAAGTGTGCAGATCTCTTTCCATCTCTAGTTACAATAGTCCATCCGTCCTCTTTTACATTGATCTTATATGATCCTGCATTTACCATTGGTTCAATAGCTAACACCATTCCATTTTCGATCTTTATTCCTCTACCTTTTCTTCCAAAGTTAGCAATAATAGGATCTTCGTGCATAGAATGTCCAACTCCATGTCCAGCAAAATCTCTTACAACAGTAAATCCATTTTTCTCTACATAGCTTTGAATTGCATGCCCTATATCACCAATTCTATTTCCAACTACTGCCATTTCAATTCCGATCTCTCTAGATTTTTCAGTAACTTCCAACAATCTTCTTGATTCTTCATCAATCTCTCCAACTGCATAAGTTATAGCTGAATCTCCAAAAAATCCATTAAGTTCAGTAACAGTATCTACACTAACTATGTCACCATCTTGTAGTATTCTATCTCCAGGTATTCCATGAACAACTTCTTCATTTACAGATATACAAGTTCCTGCTGGAAATGGCATATACATTCCATCAACACCTATACATGCTGGTCTTGCCCCTTGTGATCTAATATAATCTTCTACTATCTTATTTATCTCTCCAGTAGAAATTCCTGCTTTTATATATTGAGGTAAAACATCTCTATATAATCTAGCAATAATTTGGTTTGCTTTTCTAATTTGTTCAATTTCATCTAAACTTTTTATAAGTGACATTTCAACTTCCTTTCTAATTAAATAATACTATCCAAGAATATCGAAAATCTCTTTTGTTATAGCTTCAACTGATTTAGTACCATCTATATCAACAAGTACTCCTCTTTTTTGATAGAAATCAAATAATGGAGCTGTTTGAGAGTGATATTCTCCTAATCTTTTTGTTACAGTTTCAGCATTATCATCTTTTCTAGTGATAAGATCTGCTCCACAAAGATCACATTTTCCTTCTACTTTTGGTGGATTAAATTCAACATGGAAAGATGCTCCACAAGCTGGACATACTTTTCTTCCAGTTACTCTTCCAACGATTAATTCATCTGGTACATTTAAAGAGATAACTTTATCTAAAGTTATTCCCATTTCTTTCATTAATACTTCTAAAGCTTCAGCTTGAGCTATTGTTCTTGGGAATCCATCTAAAATGAATCCTTTTTTACAATCTTTTTGAGATAATCTATCTTTGATTATTCCTATAATAGTTGAATCTGGAACTAATTTTCCTTCATCCATAAATCTTTTTGCTTCAAGTCCCATAGCAGTTCCCTCTTTTATAGCTGCTCTTAGGATATCTCCTGTTGAGATTTGAGGAATTCCATATTTTTCAATAAGGAATTTAGCTTGAGTTCCTTTTCCTGCACCTGGTGCACCAAATAACATAATATTCATATTGCAACATCTCCTTAAAATATTTTTTTTATTACTTTATTATTATACTATAACTTTAGGAAAAATGCACGACTTTAATAATATCAAACTATAATTTATCTAGCTAAACTTAGCTTTCTAGCACATCGTTAGGGTTACAGCAAAGTACCTTTGCTATTTACGTTAAATAGTTAATTAAAGTTATCTAAATTTTTTTTAAATATCAGCTAAATTCCATGTCAAAGAATAAAGAGAGAGTAGAACTCATCTGACTAAAATTCCGAAACTCGACTTCGTCTCAAACACGTCGGAATTTTTAGCGTCAGATTTCGTAACTCTCTCTAATATTCTTCTCCAAATTCCATTTTATCTGATATTAGGAAAAGTTCTAACTAATCTAAAGTAAAATAAATTATCCCTAACATCAAGTTGACGTAATTTCCAAAAGTAAAGGAGTATGGACGACTATTACTTTTGAGACACAGGAGAAGTCCTGTGCTACATTAATTTTTTAGAAGCCCTCAGTGAAATGAAGTTAAGAAAATGCAACGTGTTTGAGCGAGCTTGCGAGTGAGTTTTGCATTTTCAACGGAATGAGCCTAGGGATTCTTTATTCACTGACATGGAGTCAAATTGATGTTAAAAAAGAATAGAGATAACTTAACTTGACTAACAATCGCTAAATACAAAGGTACTTTGTCAAAACCTAACAATACACAAAAAATTGAACTTAGTTAGATATATTATAGTTTATCTACATTATTTTTATAAATTCTTGTATAAACTTCTTGAGCTGCTTCTCCAAATTCATTCATATCATACTCTTCATCATAGCCATAACTAGCAATAGCTTTGGCTATTGTTATTAACACACCTTCTATATCATAATATCTTATCATATCTTCAGCCTCATCAAAGTTCTCATTAATAAACTTCTTATCTTCTTCAGTTAACTTAACCATTTTGACCTCCGAAAAAATATTTATAATATAAAAAAACACAACCATACAGTTGTGTTTTTTATATAAAGCTTTATATAAATCCTTTGTATTCTCTCATTACAAGATGAGCATTAATTTGTTGAACAGTATCAATTGCTACTCCAACCACAATTATTATTCCTGTTCCTCCGAAGAAAACTGGAAGATTAAATGCAGTAAATATAGCATATGGAAGTATTGATATTGCTGCTAAGAAGAAAGCACCACCCCAAGTAATTCTTGTGACAACACCTTCTAAATACTCAACTGTTTCATTTCCTGGTCTTATTCCAGGTATTGTTCCTCCACCTTGCTTTAAGTTATCTGCTACCTTTTCAGGATCAAATACTATTGCAGTGTAGAAGAATGAGAAGAAAATAATCACTGCAGCATATAAAATCATATATACTGGATGATTTTGACTAAATACCATTGCCAATGTAGTTTTAAAAGTGTATTGTGATGGAATTGCATTTATTATTACTGATGGAATCATCATAACAACTGATGCAAAGATAACAGGCATTACTCCTGCACTATTAAGTTTTAAAGGTATATATGAGTTTTGACCCATTCCACCTCTTCCATTAAATCCTTTTCCTACATAGTGAATAGGTATTTTTCTTTGTCCCAATTGGAATACAACTATTCCTGCAACTGTAATTACTGCTGCTGCTGCTATTAATAATAGTATTGGAATAAGAAATTTACTTGTTCCTAATTTTTGAATTGTCTGAGAAACATTAGCCGGTCCACCAGAAATTACATTTAGGAAGATCAATAAAGAAACTCCATTTCCTATACCTTTTATTGATATTTGTTCCCCTATCCACATTAGGAAAACTGTACCAGCAGTTAAAGTAACTATAGTTGTTAAGAAGAACATTACTCCTGGTGTAGTAACAAGACCTACAGATTGTAACCACATACAAACACCAAATCCTTGAACAATGGCAATAGCTATTGTCAAGTATCTAGTCCATTGAGTGATTCTGTTTCTTCCTGCCTCTCCCTCTTTTTGAATCTCTTCAATCTTAGGAATAATAACAGCTAAAAGGCTGAATACTATTGAGGCATTAATATAAGGAACTATTCCTAGAGCAAAGATAGAAACTCTTTTAAAAGCTCCACCTGAAAACATATTAATGTATCCTAGTATATCGCTTTGCTCTGTCATAGCCGTAAGTCTGTCTACATCTATGCCAGGAGCTGGAATATATGTTCCAACTCTAGCAACTAAGAACATTAACAAGGTGAAGATAATTCTATCCCTAAGCTCAGGAATATGATAGATGCTACTCAATTTTGCTGTAAATTTTTCCATCAAAGTCAAAACAACTTCACCCCGCTTTATAAACTAACAAGTTAAATTATTCTTACTTATTGTTTTTAGCAACATCAGCAAAAGTTTTAACTTCTATAATTTCTACAGATCCACCTTTAGCTTCGATAGCTGCTTTAGCAGATGCAGAAACTTTGTGAGCTTTTACAGTTACTTTTTTATCTAAAGTTCCATTTCCTAAAACTTTGATTCCATCTTTTAATTCTCTTACTAATCCAGTTTCGAATAAAAGTTCTGGAGTAACTACTGCTCCATCTTCAAATTTATTTAATAAATCTAAGCTTATTAAAGCATAGTCTTTCTTGAATATAGCGTTAGAGAAACCTCTTTTTGGAACTCTTCTATAGATAGGCATTTGTCCACCTTCGAAGTAAGTTTTAACTCCTCCACCTGCTCTTGAGTTTTGTCCGTTACTTCCTTTTCCAGATGTTTTTCCTAATCCTGAAGATTCTCCTCTTCCAACTCTTTTTCTTGCTTTTCTAGGTACAGAAGGCATTAATTCATTTAATTTCATCTTATGCTTGCACCTCCTCTACTTTAAGTAAGTAAGAAACTTGAGCAAGTTTTCCTTTTAATTCAGGAGTTTCAACATGCTCCACTACATCATTCATCTTCTTAAGCCCTAGCGACTTTACAGTTGCTATGTGGTTAGGCTTTCTTCCGATTATGCTTTTTACAAGCTCTATTCTAAGCTTTACCATCTAAATTCCCTCCTAGCTTAAGATATCTTTAACTTCTTTTCCTCTTAGTGCAGCTATTTGTTCAGCTGTTCTAAGTAATTTTAACGCTTCAACAGTAGCTCTTGCTACATTGTGCTTATTTCTTGAACCTTTGATTTTAGTAAGAATATCGTGAACTCCTACAAGTTCTAATATTTCTCTTGCTGCAGATCCAGCAATTACTCCAGTTCCTTCATAAGCTGGTGCCATCCATAGAGATGTTGCTCCCCATTTCCCAACGATTTCGTGAGGAATAGTTTTTCCTTTTAAAGAAACATCTACCATGTTCTTTTTAGCAGAAGAAATAGCTTTTTTTATAGCATCAGGAACACCATTTGCTTTCCCTAATCCTAATCCAACTTTTCCTTCTCCGTCTCCAATAGCAGCTAAAACTGAGAAAGATATTGTTCTTCCTCCTTTAGTTGTCTTAGAAACTCTTGATATCTTCAATAATTTTTCTTGATATTGTTTTTCTTCTCTATTTGCTAACTTAGACAAGTGAAATCCTCCTCTCTAAAAGATTTAGAAGCTTAATCCTGCTTCTCTAGCTGCTTCTGCAAGAGCGGCTATTCTTCCTGTGTATTTATACCCAGATCTATCAAAAACTATAGCTGTTATTCCTTTAGCTGTTGCTCTTTCTGCAAGTGCTTTACCTACAGATTTTGCAGCTTCAACATTTCCACCATTCGCAATATTTGCTTTTAATTCTTTATCTATTGTAGATGCAGAAACTAATGTTACTCCATTCACATCGTCGATTAATTGAGCAAAGATATTGTTGTTTGATCTATATACAGAAAGTCTAGGTCTATCAGCTGTACCAGAAATTTTGTTTCTGATTGCTAGATGCTTTCTTGTTCTTACAGCTTGTCTATCTACCTTCTTAAACAACTGTCTTACCTCCTTATAGTCTTATTAGTTAAGCTATCTTACGACTTTTTACCTTCTTTTCTTCTGATAACTTCATCAGCATATTTAACTCCTTTTCCTTTATAAGGCTCTGGAGCTCTTTTTGCTCTGATGTCAGCAGCCACTTGACCTACTACATCTTTTTCGATTCCTTCAACATGTACAGTAGTATTTTTTTCTACAGTAAATTTGATTCCAGGAATTTCATCGATGATGATAGGGTGAGAATATCCTAGAGATAATTCTAGTCCTTTTCCTTTCTCAGCAGCTCTGTATCCAACCCCTACTAAATTTAAAGTTTTCTTGAAACCTTCAGAAACTCCAACAACCATGTTATGGATTAGAGCTCTAGTTGTTCCGTGAATAGCTCTAACTTCTGGTAAGTCGTTAGGTCTTTCAACTACGATTTCATTTACAACTTCATGATGCTTTTCTTCTTTAGTATATTTTATTGTTAATTCTTTGTTAAATTCTTTTTTTAATGTACCTTTAGGTCCTTTTACAGTAACTTCATTTCCATTAACTGTAACTTCAACTCCAGAAGGCACAACGATAGGTTTTTTACCTACTCTTGACATTTACTAGACACCTCCTAAGTTTTAATTACCAAACAAATGCAAGTATTTCTCCACCTACGTTTTCTCTTCTAGCTACTCTGTCAGTAACGATTCCCTTAGAAGTGGATACAATAGCAATTCCTAGTCCTGATAGAACTCTTGGCATATCTTCTACTGAAGAATATACTCTTCTTCCAGGTTTAGAAATTCTTTTTATTCCTTTGATAACTCTATCTTTACCATCATATTTTAAGTATACTCTGATACTTTTTTTGTTTCCATCAGTTACAACTTTATAGTTTGCTATATATCCTTCTTCTTTTAGAATTTCAGATAATCTTTCTTTTAAAGTTGAATGAGGCACATCTACTTTTTCATGCATTACTGCATTTGCATTTCTGATTCTTGTTAACATATCAGCAATTGGATCTGTTAAATACATCTACGAAAATCCTCCTTCCTACTATCAAATTACCAAGATGATTTCTTAACTCCTGGTATAAGTCCAGCTCCTGCAAGCTGTCTGAATTTTACTCTTGAAATACCGAATTCTCTCATGAATCCTCTTGGTCTTCCGTCTAACTGACATCTATTTCTTCTTCTAACTGCTGATGAGTCTTTTGGAAGTTTGTTTAATTCAAACATAGCTTCCATATCTCCTTCAGCAACTCTTTTCTTTAGCTCAGCTCTTTTTTCAGCGTATTTATCGCATAGTTCAGCTCTTTTAACATCTCTAGCGATCATTGACTTCTTTGCCATCTATTCCTTAACCTCCTCACTATCTTACTTTTTGAAAGGCATTCCAAATGCTCTAAGTAAAGCTCTTCCTTCTTCATCAGTTTTTGCAGAAGAAACCATAGTGATAGACATTCCTAAAAGTTTATCAACTTTATCGAATTCGATTTCAGGGAATACTAATTGATCTCTTAATCCTAGAGAGTAGTTTCCTCTTCCATCAAATGAATCAGCTGGAACTCCTTCGAAGTCTCTTACTCTTGGAAGAACTACATTCACTAATCTATCTAAAAAGTCGTACATTCTTTCTTTTCTTAAAGTAACTTTTGCTCCGATAGGCATACCTTCTCTTAACTTGAACCCAGCTTCTGATTTTTTAGCTTTTCTTACAACTGGTTTTTGTCCAGAAATGATAGCTAAGTCTCCCATAGCTGCATCTATAAGTTTAACATTTTGAGTTGCTTCTCCAACTCCCATGTTTACTATTATTTTTTCTAGTTTTGGACATTCCATGATGTTAGTAATTCCAAGATCCTTCATAAGAGCTGGAACTATTACATCGTTATATAATTTATGATATCTAGAAACGTATTTAGACACTTACGTTTTCCTCCTTTCTTATAGAACTTCTCCTGATACTTTTGAGTATCTTACTTTTTTACCATCTACGAATTTATATCCAACTCTTGTTGGTTTACCAGCTTTTTCATCAAAAAGCATAACTTTTGATGAGAACATAGGTGCTGGCTTAGTAACAACTCCACCTTGTGGGTTTATTGGACTTGGTTTCATATGTTTAGTGATTAAGTTGATTCCTTCAACTACAACTTTTCCTTTTTTAGGGAAAACTTTTACAACTTTACCTGTTTTACCTTTATCTTTTCCAGAGATTACATATACCATATCTCCAGTTTTAACGTGTAATGATTCAGGTACAAATTTGATCTTAGGTTTAGCCACGACGATTAGCCTCCTCTCTTAAATTAAATTACTTCAGGAGCTAGAGATAAAATCTTCATGAAGTTTTTAGCTCTTAACTCTCTTGCAACTGGTCCAAATATTCTTGTTGCTTTTGGTTCATTGTTGTTATTGATTATAACTCCTGCGTTATCATCAAATTTTATATATGATCCATCTTCTCTTCTTAATTCTTTTTTAGTTCTAACTATAACAGCTTTTACTACGTCACCTTTTTTAACGTTTCCACCAGGGATTGCTTCCTTAACTGATGCGACAACGATGTCACCGATTTTACCGAATCTTTTCTTAGATCCACCAAGAACTCTTATGATCATAAGTTTCTTAGCACCTGAGTTATCAGCAACATTAAGGATAGTTTGTTGTTGTACCATTAAAATATCCTCCTCTCACAATAATTGGAATTATCTAGCTTTTTCAACAATCTCTACTAGTCTCCATCTTTTATCTCTTGATAATGGTCTAGTTTCCATAATTCTTACTCTATCTCCAGTTTGAGCTACATTGTTTTCATCGTGAGCTTTAAACTTAGTAGTGCTTTTTACTCTCTTTTTATAGATTGGATGTAAAGCCATTGTTTCTATTGCAACAACGATTGTTTTATCCATCTTGTCAGAAACAACTATTCCTTCTCTAACTTTTCTTTCGTTTCTCAAGACATTAACCTCCTCTTCCAAAGAATCAAATTATCTATAAACTTGAATGAGATTATCTTTCGTTTAAGATTGTATTAATTCTAGCAATTTCTCTTCTAACTTCTCTAATTTTAGCAGTGTTAGTAAGTTGACCTAATGAAAGTTGGAACTTTAGGTTGAATAATTCTTCCTTAAGCTCTTTACACTTAACAACTAAGTCTTCAGTAGACATTTCTCTTATTTCCTTAGCTCTCATTAGTTTTCACCACCATTCTCTTTCTTAACAATTTTACAACTGATAGGAAGCTTCATTGCAGCTTTTCTTAAAGCTACCATAGCTTTATCCTCAGTTACTCCAGAAACCTCGAACATTATTCTTCCAGGTTTAACTACTGCTACCCAACCTTCAACGTTTCCTTTACCTTTACCCATTCTCACTCCAGCTGGTCTAGCTGTGATTGGTTTGTCAGGGAATATTCTGATAAAAGTTTTTCCTTCTCTTTTGAATGTTCTGTTGATAGCAACCCTACATGATTCTATTTGTCTATTAGTTATCCAGTGTGGCTCAAGAGCTTGTAGTCCGTAATCTCCGAATGCTACAGTATTTCCTCTTTGAGCAGTACCTTTCATTCTACCTCTAAACATTTTTCTATGTTTTGTTCTTTTTGGCATTAACATGACTACGCTTCTCCTCCTTCCCTTTTAGTTGGAAGAACTTCACCATGGAAAACCCATACTTTTATTCCTAGAGCTCCATAAGTAGTGTGAGCTGTTGCTACTGCATAATCAATATCAGCTCTTAGTGTATGTAAAGGTACTTTTCCTTCTACTACCCATTCAGCTCTGGCAATTTCTGCTCCATTTAGTCTTCCAGAAACCATAACTTTGATTCCTTTAGCTCCAGCTCTCATAGCTCTCATTATAGCTTGGCTTACAGCTCTTTTGTATGCTACCCTTTTTTCGATTGATGTAGCAATGTTTTCTGCAACAAGTACAGCATCCTTGTTGAATTCTTTAACTTCTTGAACTTTAACTGTTACTTTTTTACCAGTTAATTTTTCAAGAGTTACTCTTAAATTATCTATTTCTGCACCTTTTCTTCCGATGATTATACCAGCTTTTGCTGTATAAACAAGAACAACTACGTTAGAAGGAGAAGTTCTTTCGATCTTAACCTTCGATATTCCTGCATGGAAGTAGTTCTTCTTGATAAGTTCTCTGATTTTTACATCTTCATGGAAGTACTTAGCGTATTCCTTCTTATCTGCATACCAGTTAGAATCCCAAGATCTAGTAATTCCTACTCTTAGTCCTCTAGGGTCTACTTTTTGTCCCACAGTCTTACCTCCTTAAACTACTTTTCAGAAACTGCCACAGTAATGTGAGCTGTTGGTTTTCTGATTATATCCGCTCTTCCCATAGCTCTAGGCATGATTCTTTTAAGAGCTGGTCCATCATTTATCATAATTGTTGAAACTACTAACTTATCTTCATCCATTTTGAAGTTGTTAGTTGCATTAGCAACAGCTGATGCTAATGTTTTACTTATAATTCTAGCTGCTTTTTTATTTGTAAACTCTAGAATATCTAATGCTTCTAGCGCTGATTTTCCTCTTACTAAGTCAGCTACTAACCTAGCTTTTCTAGGAGACAATCTTACGAATCTAGTTATTGCTCTAGCTTCCACTAGTCCAACCTCCTTTTATAACTCAACAAAATTTAGTATTTTATATAATTAATTATTTTTTCTTCTTTTTATCTACACCGTGTCCGTAGTAAGTTCTAGTTGGTGCAAACTCACCTAGTTTGTGTCCAACCATTTGCTCAGTTACGTGAACAGGTATGTGCTTTTTCCCATTGTACACTCCGAAAGTGATACCAATGAAATTAGGGAATATAGTTGATCTTCTTGACCAAGTTTTAATAACCGCTTTTAAGTTTTGAGAAGCTACAGCTTCTTCAACTTTTTTCATTAAGTGGTGGTCACAGAAAGGTCCTTTTTTTAATGATCTAGCCATTACCTATTAGCCTCCTCTCGAAAATTATTTATCGTTTCTTCTTCTTACGATAAATTTATCTGTAGTTTTCTTACCTCTAGTTTTAACACCCATTGCTGGTTTACCCCAAGGTGTTAAAGGAGCTTTTCTACCTACTGGATTCTTACCTTCTCCTCCTCCATGAGGGTGATCAACAGGGTTCATTACAGATCCTCTTACGTGAGGTCTTTTTCCCATGTTTCTGTTTCTTCCAGCTTTACCGATTTGAACTAAGCTATGTTCAGAATTTCCTACTTCTCCGATAGTTGCCATGCATTCACCGTGAATTAATCTAAGTTCACCTGATGGTAACTCTACGTGACAGTAAGTTCCTTCTTTAGCAACAAGTCTTGCTGCTGTACCTGCGGATCTTACTAATTGTCCACCCTTTCCTCTTTGTAGTTCAATATTATGAATTTGAACCCCTACTGGCATGTCTTTTATTTTAAGTGCGTTTCCTGGTTTAATCTCAGCTTGAGATCCTGCCATAACCATGTCACCTTTTTTTAATCCTTTTGGTGCTAATATATATCTTTTTTCTCCATCTACATAAAATAGAAGAGCGATATTAGCTGTTCTGTTTGGATCGTACTCAATAGATTCTACTCTAGCTGGTACATCTAATTTATTTCTTTTGAAGTCGATAATTCTGTAAAGTCTTTTGTGTCCTTTTTGTCTGTCTCTACAAGTTCTGTGCCCGTAGTTGTCTCTACCATAAGCAGATTTTAAAGGTACAGTTAAAGACTTTTCAGGTCTTACATTATCTAAATCTTCATTGACTAATCTTGACATGTGTCTAGTTCCATTAGTCATTGCTTTCATTTTTCTAATAGCCATTTTTGCTTAACCTCCGTTTAGACCTATATATATCTTTAGCCGCTTTCTACAGTTTATTATACTTCTTTAAAGTAAGTGATTGTTCCTTCAGCTAATTTAACGATTGCCTTCTTTTTAGCTTGAGTTTTGTAAAGTTTCATTCCATGTCTCTTAGTAACAGGTTTGCTGTTTAGAGTTGCCACTGATGCAACTTTAACGTTGAATAACTCTTCAATAGCTTTTTTGATTTGAATCTTGTTAGCTTTTGGGCTTACTTCGAAAGTGTACTTGTTGTACTCTCTTCTAAGTAATTCAGTTTTTTCAGTGATGATAGGTTTTTTTACGATATCATATGATGTCATTATCCAAGCACCTCCTCTATTGTAGTTAGTGCTTCTCTAGTAAGAATTACTTTCTCTTGTTTTAGTAGCCAGTATACACCAATTTCGTTTGGTTGTAATACTACTGCATTTTCAAGGTTTCTTACTGATAGGTATAAGTTGAAATCTGCTTCTGCAGCAAGATCGTTTACTACAAATAATTGTTTGTTAGTTGCGTTAACTGCATTTGTTAAAGCAATTATTGTTTTTGTTTTTGGTGTATCGATTGTTCCTTCAAGAACTAGGATATCTCCATTAGCTACTTTAGCTGATAAAGCTGATCTTAGAGCTAGGTTTCTAACTTTTTTGTTAACTTTTTTCTCATATGATCTTGGGTGAGGACCAAATGTAACTCCTCCTCCTACCATATGTGGAGCTCTGATAGTACCTTGTCTTGCTCTACCAGTTCCTTTTTGTTTGAAAGGTTTTCTTCCCCCTCCTCTAACCATTGCTCTAGTTTTAGTAGCTGCAGTTCCTTGTCTAGCAGCTGCTAATTCTGCAGTTAATACTTCATGAAGCACTGCTTGATTAGGTTCAATCCCAAACACTGAATCTTTAACTTCAACAGTTCCAGTTTGTGTTCCTGCTAAGTTATATATGTTTAAAACTGCCATTATTTTCCTCCTTCCACATCTACTAACCTATTATTTTTTTACTGCTGGTTTGATTACGATATAACCGTTCTTAGCTCCTGGTACTGCACCTTTGATAAGTACTAAGTTATTTTCAGCATCAACCTTCACAACTTTTAGGTTTTGAACAGTTACTGTAACATTTCCATATTGTCCAGCCATTCTTTTTCCTTTTAAAACTTTTCCTGGCCATGATGACATTCCGATAGATCCTCCAAGTCTGTGGTTTCTAGAAACCCCGTGAGACGCTCTGTTTCCACCGAATCCGTGTCTTTTCATAACCCCTGATGTTCCTTTACCTTTTGATGTACCTGTAATATCTACATAAGCAACATCTGCTAAAACATCAGCTTTGATTTCTTGACCAAGTTCGAAACCTTCTACTGAGTCTACTCTTAATTCTTTAACGAATCTTTGAGGGTTAACTCCTGCTTTCTTGAAGATTCCCATTACTGGTTTAGTAGTGTTTTTTTCCTTTTTCTCATCAAATCCTAATTGTAGAGCTGTATATCCATCATTTTCTACAGTCTTCTTTTGAAGAACATAGTTAGGACCAGCTTCAACAACTGTAACTGGAATGAATTTTCCATCTTCAAATATTTGAGTCATTCCAATTTTCTTTGCTAAAATTCCTGACATTGTTTTACCTCCATCAAATAATATATTGGTTGACAACTTGACCTCGTGGTTCTACAGTCTAGCTTTAAAAAAAGCGTCAACTTGTATTATTCTGTAAGGATAATTTAGATTTCGATAATCGTCTTATCAAACATAATCAAATTACCCGAATCAAACCATGAATGGTTGTTTTTTAAAAATCAATTAGATTTGTTTGATTTCTATTCCAACACCAGCTGGTAAGTTAACTGCTGTTAACGAAGCTATTGTCTTTTGTGTAGAATTGTTAATTTCTACCATTCTTCTGTGTACTCTCATTTCAAATTGTTCTCTTGAATCCTTGTTTACGTGTACTGATCTTAAAACAGTATACTTTTTAATCTTAGTAGGTAATGGCATAGGTCCTGCAATTTCTGCTCCAGACTTTTTAGCAACCTCTGCTATTCTTTTAGCTGATTGATCTAATAAAGTATGGTCATAAGCCTTTAAGTAGATTCTTAATTTGTTAGAAGCCATCTATTTGTTACACCTCCTTCAATCATCTCTTTAAGGATTTTTTCAAATATCCTTATACACTCTAAGGATTATAGCATAGTTATCAAAAAAATCAAAGCTTTTTTTGATTTTTTTTTATATTTTTTTTTATATTTTTTTTTACATATTTTTAACTGTGTTACAATCATACTTTTCTTATATTTTCCACATATCTTTTAATAAAAAGGAGTGACTTTTTTAAATCACTCCTTCTAAAAAATTTATATTTTATTTAATTTTTTCAAGTTCAATTTCTCCTTTATTGTTTTGAACTTTTAAAAATAATAGAGCTAAACATATAACTATGCTACAAATAATTAGATAATATATTGTCATCGGATTTTGAAGTCCTCCAATTACAATTATACTTGAACCTATAATAGCCAATATTGGAATTATAACCCCCTTTATAAAACTAGGTACCTCTCCCTTTTTATAAAGTTTAATCACATTAAAGTACAATATTATATATAGAATATAACTAGCCACTATAGGAATTTCAGATACATCTGAGTTTGGCAACATATTATATTTTTGAGTTATATAGTTTAGCCATATCCAAACTATTGAAACTACTATGGCAAAGATTGCAGATATTTTCGATACCCCTGTTCTTTTATCAACTTTTTCTATTTCAGAAGAGAAAGGCAACATCTTTCTCAATGCTAAAGAGTATGGAAGTCTAATAAACCCTAAAATAAATCCATTTAAAGTTCCTGTAACTGATACAACAATAAATGTTAAAATCACTTTAGCTCCATTTTTTCCAAAAATCTTTAGAGCTGCAACATTTAGATGCTCATCCCCCAACCTCATTATCTCTTCAGGTCCAACTAAGATACTAATCCCTACAAAATAAAGTATATAAGCGATTAAAACAAATATAGGTCCTATTGTTAAAGCAAGAGGTAGTGTTTTCTTACTATTTTTTAATTCGTGAGCTATAGATGTAGAAACTACCCATCCATCATATGAAAATGCCACAGGTCCTAAAGCAGCTAACCAAGTTCCACTTTGTTCCCCTAATTTAATAGTTGTTTCATTCACTATTAATTTAGGATCTCCATATACCAAGCCAGCTATTGCCATAAGAAAAAGTGGTATTATCTTTATAAAAGTTGATAAATTTTGATAATACCCTCCTAACCTTCTTGAAACTGTATTCACAAAAAAACATATAGCTACACTTGCTAAACTTAAATATAATAGAGTTTCTAAAGTAGCTTCTATACCAAATAACATACATATATATACTCCAGTTACCCACGCTAGAACAGCTACTAGAGCTGGAAAATATACAAATCCTAGAAACCAACCAAATCCACAAGCAACCTTTCTTCCAGAATACTCATCTGCATAGGTTATTATCCCCCCTGCTGCAGTTGTCTTAGAAGCTAAAACTCCTATTGTTAAACTTCCAAAAATAATCCCTATTGCTGCTATTGAAAAAACTACTATTCCCTTTTCTATACTCCCGTTTGTATATATTAAGATATTATCACTCTTAAAAAATATACCAGATCCTATAACTATACCTACTATCATAGTTATAGCTGTTATTAAACCATACTTTTTCTTCTCCATTAATTTTACTCCTCAATTTTTAACTTTTTTCATTTTAACGGGTTACATTATATCTTATTCCTTAAACTTTGAAAAGTTTTTTTTAATCTTTTTAGAAGTAAAACAACTTTTTATACTTTTTAGTATGAATTTAACGTAAAAAAAAGAGGATGACTTTATGTCATCCTCAATATTTATTTTTGATTTTTTTGGTTGTCAAATCAATTATTTAGTGATTTCAGCAACTACTCCAGAAGCTACTGTTCTTCCACCTTCTC
>UQQO01000005.1 GCA_900543175.1 uncultured Fusobacterium sp. | reverse complement strand
ATTTATGATAAAATAGTTTACTAGAAAAGTAATGAAATTTAAAGTGCAAAGAGAGGAAAATAAGAATGAATCAAATTATTATAAAATTATTTCTAATAGTAGGAATTGGAGCAATGATAGGTTGGATAACAAATTACATCGCTATAAAAATGCTTTTTAGACCATATAAAGAGATGAACTTTCTATTTTTTAAGATACAAGGATTAATTCCTAAAAGAAGAAGTGAGATAGCTGTAAGTATAGCAGATACAGTTCAAAAGGAGCTTATCTCTTTGAAAGATATTACAAACTCTTTAAATGCTGATGAGTTAGAAGAGAAGATGGGAGCAGTAATTGATAAGATCTTAGAGGAAAAATTAGAAAGTGAAATAACTAAGAAATTTCCAATGTTAGCTATGTTTCTTAGTGACGAGATTATAAACAAGATAAAATCAATGATAAAAACATCTATTTTAGAAAATAAAGAAACTATAATAAATATGTTTACAAGTTACTTAGAAGAAAAAGTTGATTTTAAAAAGATTATAATTGAGAATGTAGAAGCTTTTTCATTGGAGAAATTAGAGGAGATTACCTACTCTTTAGCTAAAAAAGAGTTAAAGCATATTGAAGTAATAGGAGCGATTTTAGGAGGAATAATTGGAATTTTCCAATTTGCTATAAGTTTATTTGTATAAGGAGAAGAGAGTGGATAGAGTAGTTACAACTTTGGAAATGGAAAATGAAGTAGAGGTACAAAAGACATTAAGACCTAAATGTTTTAAAGAGTACATTGGACAAACTTCTTTAAAAGAGAAAATGGCTATCTCTATTGAAGCTGCAAAAAGAAGAGGGGGATCAATAGATCATATCTTGTTATATGGACCACCAGGGTTGGGAAAAACAACTTTAGCAGGAGTCATAGCCACAGAGATGGGAGCTAATTTGAGAATAACTTCAGGACCTGTATTGGAAAGAGCTGGAGATTTAGCAGCTATCCTTACTTCATTAGAGGAGAATGATATACTTTTTATAGATGAGATACATAGATTAAATAATACAGTAGAGGAGATACTATATCCAGCTATGGAAGACAGAGAACTTGATATTATAGTTGGAAAAGGACCTTCAGCTCGTTCAATTAGAATAGAGCTACCTAATTTTACATTGATAGGAGCTACAACTAGAGCTGGACTTTTAAGTTCACCTTTGAGAGATAGATTTGGAGTAACTCATAGAATGGAGTATTATACAGAGGATGAGATTGCTGAGATAATTATTAGAGGTGGAAATATCTTAGGAGTAAAGGTTGAAGAAGAGGGAGCAAGGGAACTAGCTAGTAGAAGTAGGGGAACTCCTAGAATAGCCAATCGTCTTTTAAAAAGAGTGAGAGATTATTGTGAAATAAGAGGAAATGGAGTGATAGATAGAGAGACTTCATTGAAAGCTTTGGAGATATTGGGAATAGATTCAGCTGGACTAGATGATTTGGATAGAGATATAGTTAATGCTATTATAGATAACTATGGTGGAGGACCAGTTGGAATAGAAACTCTTTCACTATTATTAGGGGAAGATAGAAGAACTTTAGAAGAGGTTTATGAGCCTTATTTAGTAAAGATAGGATATTTAAAAAGAACAAATAGAGGAAGAATGGTAACTGAAAAGGGATACCAACATTTTAAGAAAGTTAAGGAGTAGTGATTAGATGAAGATAAGTACAAGAGTTAGATATGGATTAAAAGCTTTAGTATATATAGCAGAAAAGAGCAGAGAAGATAAATTAGTAAGAATTAAAGAGATAGCTGATGATCAAAATATATCCGTACAATATTTAGAGCAAATACTTTTTAAATTAAAAAATGAAAATATAATTGAGGGAAAAAGAGGACCTAATGGAGGATATAGATTAGCTAAAAACCCTGAAGAGATAACACTGCATGAACTATATAAAATATTAGATGAAGAGGAAAAAGTTATAGATTGTAATGAGAGCAAGGAAAATAAAGCAAATTGTAATGGACAAAGTTGTGGAACTACTTGTATATGGAACAAATTAGATAATGCAATGACTAAAATACTTGAAGAAACAACTTTAAATGATTTTATAAAAAATCAAGATATGATATAGGAGTTTGATATGATAAGTGTTATAATATCAGATGAAAATATAAGAGAGAAAGATATTGTTATAGAGGACAAAGCTGATGTAAATCATTTGAAAAATGTTTTTAGAGTTAAGCTTGGAGAAAAGGTAAGAGCTGTTGATGGAGAAAAAGAGTATTTTTGTAGTGTAAAAGAGATTGAAAAGAAATATATCATATTAGAAATTGAAGAGATATTAGAAGACAGATACTCTCATAAGATAGAGATAGATGCAGCAGTTGGGATACTGAAAAATGATAAGATGGATCTAACTATACAGAAATTAACTGAATTAGGAATAAATGAGATTATTCCAGTTGCAGCTAAAAGGAGAGTAGTTAAGATCAATGAGAAAAAAGATAAGTGGGATCTTATTGTAAGAGAAGCATTAAAACAATGTCAAGGGGTAAAGCCAACAAAGATTGCAAAAGTAGTAAAAATAAAAGATATAGAGCTGGAAAAATATGATTTGATCATTGTTCCTTATGAGTGTGAAGAGGAATATACATTAAAAAATCTTTTAAAGAACAGAGAGGTTTCACCTAAAAAGGTATTGTATATAATCGGTCCTGAAGGAGGATTTGATTCAGAGGAGATAGAATATTTAAAATCTAAAGGTGCTAATATTGTAACTTTAGGAAGGAGAATATTGAGAGCAGAAACAGCTTCTATTGTAGTAGGAGGAATATTAATAAATGAGTTTCAATAAAAAAGTTGCTTTTTATACTTTAGGTTGTAAGGTAAATCAATATGAAACAGAGAGTATAAAAAATCAGTTAATAAAAAAAGGGTATGAAGAGGTTAGCTTTGAAGATAAAGCAGACATATATATAGTAAACTCTTGTACTGTTACAAGTGTAGCAGATAGAAAAACTAGAAATATGTTAAGAAGAGCTAAGAAGATAAACCCTAATGGTGCAGTAATTGTAACAGGATGTTATGCTCAAACTAATAGTAAAGAACTATTAGAGATGGAAGATATAGATTATGTAGTTGGAAATACAGATAAAAGTGGAATAGTTAATTTTATAGAAGATATTGAGAATAGAACTATGGAAAAATTGAAAAATCACAATATTTTCTTAGATTCAGAGTATACTGAATATGAATTTGCCACTTTAAGAGAGATGTCAAGAGCCTATGTAAAAATTCAAGATGGGTGTAATAATTTTTGCTCATATTGTAAAATTCCTTTTGCAAGAGGAAAAAGTAGATCTAGACAGAAAGATAATATATTAAAAGAGATAACAAAATTATCTCAAGAGGGATTTAAAGAGATAATTCTTATAGGTATAAATTTAGGTGCTTATGGTGAAGATTTAGAAAATGGTGGAAATTTTGAAGATCTATTGAAAGATATATTAAAAATAGAGGGAATAGAAAGAGTTAGAATAGGTTCAGTATATCCAGATAAAATTTCAGATGAGTTTATAGAGATGTTTTCTAACCCTAAATTGATGCCACATCTTCATATTTCACTTCAATCTTGTGATGACACAGTTCTAAAGAGAATGAGAAGAAAATATGGAAGCTCTTTGATAGAGGAGAGATTGACAAAATTGAGAAAAGCTGTTCCTAATATGGAGTATACAGCAGATGTAATAGTGGGATTTCCTGGAGAATCTCAAGAGATGTTTGAAAATTCATATAATTTGATAGATAAGATAGGTTTCTCAGGGCTACATATTTTCCAATATTCAGATAGAGAGAATACTTTAGCTAGTACTTTTGAAGATAAGATAGATCCAAAAGTAAAAAAAGAGAGAGCAGATGAGTTGGAAAAATTAAAAGAGATAATGGCAGAAAGAGAGAGAAAAAAATACCTAGACAGAGAACTAAAAGTATTAGTGGAAGAGGAAAAAGACGGGTATTTATACGGATATAGTGAAAATTATTTAAGAGTAAAATTTAAAGGAAAAGCTACAAGTTTAAATCATATAGTTAGTGTGAAAATAGATTCTTTGGAGAAGGAGATGCTAATTGGAAATGAGTAAAAGAAATGGGAAATTAAAGGGATTACTGTTAGTATTGGTAATAATAGTAGCTTTAGGGGCTTTTTTATTTCTTAATATCAATGATGGAAATAAAGAGCTAGATAAAAATAGTAGATATTTAATAATTGGAAAGGGAAATTTAATTGCTGTATATGAAGATAAATTAGCTGTAAAAATTCCTTATGAAGTTAGTGTAAGCAAAGATGAAACATTTGAAGATCTTGTAAAAACTAAAAATAAAGAGGAGATAATGGCAACAGTAAATAAAATTTTGCCAGAAAAAGTAGATAATTATAAGGTTGTAAAATTTGGAGAAGTTAAACTTAATGTAAAAAATTCAAAAAATATTCCTGAAACAACTATTGGAGATAAGAGATACGTATTGACATCAAGCTTATATTCAATGTTTGAAGAGATGTATAACGACCCTAACAAAGTAAATGAAGTAAATGAAAATATAATTGTAGATATTCTAAATGCTAATGGTAGAGGTGGTTATGCAAGAAAAACTGGAGAAAAATTAAAGAAAAATCTTTCAATGAAATATAATGCAGCTAACTATGAGACTTTCTTAGAGGAAAGCTATGTTATTTTAAATGATATATCTAAAGAGAAAACTCAAGAGATATTGATGCAACTAAATGAAAAATATTTTAAAGTGAAAGATGTTCCAACAATACCTACTTTAGCCAATGTAGTTGTAATTTTAGGTAAAGAGGAAAATGTAAAATTTGATGTTGATATTATAGGAAAAGGAAATGTAGCAGATGAGTTTACTAAAGAGTTAAAAAGAGAAGGATACAAAAATGTAAAAAATGTTGTTACAGATTCTAAAGTTGAAACTCCTGTAATTGAATACAATCCAGAAGATTACTATATAGCATATAAAATAGCTAAGAAATTAGATATAAAAGATATGATTGAAAAGGAAAATTTAAAGAATAAGATAAATATTTTTGTAAACAATTAATTCAAAAGGAATGAACTATGATATATATACTATCTTTTTTAGGAATAATAATAGAAAATAGTTTGCCATTAAGTGGAGTAGTTTTAGTAGTGACTTTGCCTTTTTTCACTTATTTAGTAAATTTAAAAAGAATACGTTCAGTTACTTGTATCTTTTTAATGGCTTTAATACTATCTCTACAAACTAATGACTTTGCAGAGCAATTTGTGATGATGGCAGCAGTTTATTATCTATTTAATTTTATATTTATAAATATGGTTTATAACAAAGAAAATATAGTTTTTATATCACTTTTACAAATAGGGGTATACTTTGTAATAAACTATAAAAATTGCACTAAATTTTATCTTATATTAAATTTAATAGGCTTTCTTATAATTAATTATTTTTATGTTAAGCATATGAAAAAGAGGAATATTAGGGGACAAAAATAATGAAAAACAGAAATATTGAGATAAAATTAGGAAATGAAAGTACTAAAAGAGATATTGTATATAAGATATTTGTTATCTTTATATTTTTAAGTTTAATCCTTAGAATGATGTATTTACAATTATATAGAGGGGATAAGTATGCTTATTTAGCTGAAAAAAATAGATTTAAGTTAAAGAAGATAGAATCCCCAAGGGGAAAAATCTACGACAGAAATGGAAGATTAGTAGTAACAAATGGTGCAGGATATAGACTTGTTTATCTAAAAGAGAGGGACAATAATCCAGAGATAGTTAAAGAGATAAGTGAAGTTACAGGTTATGATGAGGAGTTTATAAAAAAGAGAATTAAAAATGGAGAGATTTTTCCATATACTCGTGAAAATGTTTTGGTAGAGAGTTTAGATGAGGAAACAGCTCATAAATTAATGGAAAAAATTATAGATTATCCTTACTTACAAGTACAAACTTATTCAAAAAGACGTTATCTCTATGATTCTACTGCCTCTCATAGCATAGGGTATGTAAAGAAGATCTCAGAGAAAGAGTATGAAAAGTTAAAAGATGAAGGGTATTCTCCGAGGGATATTATAGGTAAAGATGGTTTAGAACGAACTTATGATAAAGAACTTCAAGGGGAAGATGGGTATGAATATATTGAGGTAAATGCTTTTAATAGAGTTCAAAGAAGAGTAGCTGAAGAGAAGATACCAGTACCTGGTAAAAATCTCTATATGACTCTTGATATGGAACTACAAGAGTATATGGAAGAGCAATTTAAAGAGGATAAAAGGGTAGGAGCTTTTATAGCAATGGATCCTAAAACTGGTGAACTTATAACTATGGTAAGCTATCCAACATACTCATTAAATATGTTTAGCTCTCAAATTTTAAATGAAGATTGGCAAAAAATAATCAATGATCCAGGAAGACCTTTAACTAATAAAACAATTGCTGGGGAATATCCACCAGGATCAGTATTTAAAGTAGTCTCAGCAATTTCATTTCTAGAAAATGGAATAGATCCTAAAGAGAAATACTTAGATAGAAATGGATATTATGAAATTGGAAAATGGAGATGGAGAGCTTGGAAAGCTGGTGGACATGGTTATGTGGATATGAAAAAATCCATAGTTGAATCAGCAAACCCTTATTATTATAGACTTGCTGATCAAATAGGACATAAGCCTATAGTTGAAACAGCACATATCTTTGGATTGGGAGAAAAAACTGGAATAGATATTCCAGGAGAAAAGAGAGGGATACTTCCAGATGTAGAATGGAAGAAAAAAGTTATAGGAAGTGGTTGGTATAAGGGAGATACAATTCTGTTATCAATAGGACAGGGGTATCTAACAGTAACACCTTTGCAAATAGCAGTTCTCTATGCTGCTATAGCAAATAAAGGATATACATATTCTCCACATTTAGCTAAAAGTTTAGTTGATTTTAGTGGAGAAAAAGTTGAAGAAGTATTAGGTAAAAAACATGAGATAAAAAATTTCCCTAAAAAATACTATGATATTTTAAATGATGCTTTAATAGCTACTGTAGCTCAAAATAATGGAACAACTAAGATTTTGAGAAGAAAGGATATAACAGTAGCAGCTAAAAGTGGATCTGCTCAAAATGCTCACTCTAAAACAACTCATGCTTGGGTAGCAGGATATTTTCCAGCTGAAGATCCAGAGATTGTATTTACAGTTGTGTTAGAAGGAGCTGGAGGAGGAGGAGCCATGGGAGGAGCTATGGCTAAAAAATTTATAGATAAGTATATGGAGATAAAAAATAGGGAAAATGGAGTTGAAGTTCCTCAAAAAATTGAGAAATAGGTTAGTTTTATATTAGAAGTTTTAAAAATAGTGGAGGTAATGAACACTTAATTTGGTTAAGGAGAACATATAATGATAAGAAAAATAAAAGATACAGATTTACAAAAGAAGAAAGAAAAAAGTAATGTTACAGGAATAAAAGAAGTAAAAGCTATAAAAGAGAAAATAAGAGCTATAAAAGCTGGAATAAAAGAGCTAAAAGATGACAGCAAAAAAACATCTAAAGTAACTACTACTGAAACAAAGGAAGCTAAAAGCCAAAAAGAAGAGAAGATGTATGTTATTCCTCTTGGAGGATTAGAAGAAGTTGGAAAAAATATGACAGTGGTTCAGTATAGAGATGAAATAATTATTATTGACTCTGGGGTAACTTTTCCAGATGAAAATCTTTTAGGAATAGATTTGGTAATTCCAGATTTTACATTTTTAGAAAATAATAAGGATAAAGTTAAAGGGTTATTTATAACACATGGACATGAAGATCATATAGGATCTATCCCATATCTTTATCAAAAGATAGATAAGACAGTTCCTATGTATGGAGGAAAATTAACTCTTGCATTGGCAAAATCTAAATTTGAAAATCCTGGATTTTCAAAGGAACTTCCTAAGATGAAAGAGGTTAAGGGAAGAAGTAAAGTAAAAGTTGGAAAATATTTTACAGTTGAATTTATAAAAGTAACACACTCTATAACAGATGCTTATGCACTAGTAATAACTACACCTGCTGGGGTAGTATTCCATACAGGAGACTTTAAAATTGATTTAACTCCAGTAGATGGAGAGGGAGTGGATTTTGCAAGACTTTCTCAAATTGGAGAGCAGGGAGTAGATCTGATGCTATCTGACTCAACAAACTCTGAGGTAGAAGGATTTACACCATCAGAGAAAAGTGTAGGAGAGGCATTTAAACAGGAGTTTTCAAAGGCTAAAGGAAGAATTATAGTTGCAGCTTTTGCTTCTCATGTTCATAGATTACAACAGATTATAAATACTGCTGAAGAGTATGGAAGAAGAATAGCTATTGATGGAAGAAGCTTAGTGAAAGTATTTGAGATAGCTTCAAATTTAGGATATTTAAGAATACCTGAGGGAATGATGATATCTTTAGCTGAAGTAGATAGTTTAAGAGATAATAAGGTAGTTATTCTTTGTACAGGAACTCAAGGAGAACCTATGGCAGCTCTTTCAAGAATAGCTAAAAATATGCATAAACATATAAAGATAAAAGAAGGAGATACTGTAATAATTTCAGCAACTCCTATCCCAGGAAATGAAAAAGCAGTTTCAAATAATATAAATAATCTTTTAAAATATGATGCAGAGGTTGTATTTAAAAAAATTGCTGGAATTCATGTATCAGGACATGGAAGCAAAGATGAACAAAAACTTATGTTAAACTTAATAAAACCAAAATATTTTATGCCAGTTCATGGTGAACATAAGATGTTGAAAGCACATAAGGACACAGCTATCGAAACAGGAGTACCTAAAAATAATATTATCATTGCACAAAATGGTAGTAAAGTTGAGGTAACAAAATCATCAGTAAAAATTAAAGGAAAGGTAAATGCAGGAGCTACATTAGTTGACGGATTAGGAGTTGGAGATATAGGAAATATTGTTCTTAAAGATAGACAACAACTTTCTCAAGATGGAGTTGTAGTTATAGTATTTACTTTAGATAAAGAAACAGGAAAAATTATAGTAGGTCCAGATATTGTTACAAGAGGATTTGTTTATTCAAAGGAGTCAGATGATATAATAAAAGAGGCTATTGAAACAATTAAGCAAAAACTAGATAGCATGGATGGAAATGCTATAAAAGATTGGGCAATGTTGAAAAATAATACTAGAGATATAGCATCAAAATATTTTTATAATAAAACAAAGAGAAACCCAGTAATACTACCAATAATAATGGAAGTTTAATTTTAGAAAAAATTTAGTAAAAATTAAGAGAGAAAAAGGAGAAAAATATGTCATTAACAAGTAAACAAAGATCATTTTTAAGAAAGCAAGCACATGATTTAGAACCATTAGTAAGAATAGGAAAAGATGGAGTAACAGAAAATTTAATTCAAAGTATACTTGAAGCTATAAACTCAAGAGAGATTTTAAAAGTAAAGATTCTTCAAAACTGTGAAAAAGAGAAAGAAGAGATATTAGAAGAGTTATCAGCTAGAGATGAATTTGAAGTTGTTGGACTAATAGGAAGAACAATTATTTTATATAGAGAAAATACAGATAAACCAGTTATATCTTTAGAAGTAAAAGGAATAAGATAGTTTTTGGAGGGAAAAGATGAATCCCGGAATTATATTAAATAATAGAGTACTAGATGTTGTGTTTATAGCTTGGTTTATAGCACAATTTTATAAGGTCTTAACAAGTATTTTTAAAAAAGGAAAACTTGATATAACAAGACTGTGGGATACTGGTGGAATGCCAAGTTCCCATAGTTCTACTGTATCTTGTTTGGTAACATGTATAGCTATAAGATATGGAATAAATAGCGATCTTTTTGCTATTACAATAATTTTTGCAGGAATAGTAATGTATGATGCTGCTGGAATTAGGAGAGCAGCAGGAAAGCAAGCTGGAGTTATAAATTCACTTATAGAGAAGATTCCTCTATTTATTGGAAGGGCACAGTATAACAAACATTTTAGTAAAGAGAAGGAAGCTAAATTGAAAGAACTGTTAGGTCACACACCATTTGAAGTAATGGTAGGTTGTATTTTAGGAATAATTATTGGATTGCTCTTTAGAACGTATCTACAGGGGTAAGGATGGAATATGGAAAATTTAAAGAAAGCAAGTGTAGAAGAGCTAGAAAAAAAAGCTGAAGAGATAAGAAAAAAATTAATAGAAACAGTGAGTAAAAATGGAGGACATTTAGCTCCTAATCTAGGAGTTGTAGAACTTACCTTATGCTTGCATAAAGTTTTTGATTTTACAAAGGACAAACTACTTTTTGACGTGGGGCATCAAGCATATGTACATAAGATTTTAACAGATAGAGGAGAAAAATTTTCAACTTTAAGACAGAGACATGGGATAGGACCATTTATGGATCCTAAAGAGAGTCCTTATGATCCATATATCTCTGGACATGCTGGAACAGCTCTATCAGCTGGAGCAGGAATAGCTATGGCTGATCTTAATAGAAAAGTTGTAGTTGTAATTGGAGATGCTTCTATTTCTAATGGACACTCATTGGAAGCTTTAAATAATATGAGTGGAAAACTAAAAAACTTAATAATTATATTAAATGATAATGAGATGTCTATAGGGAAAAATGTAGGCTCTCTTTCTAAGTTTTTTGGAAAATTGATGGTAAGTGAAAAATATATGAATCTTAGAGATGATGTAAAAAATATCATCAGTAAATTAAGAATAATAAATAGAGTTTCTTCAACATTGGAAAGAGTAGAATTTTCTGTAAAAAATTTCTTTTTACCATTGAGCATATTGGAAAGCTTTGGATTAAAGTTTTTAGGAGTTTTAGATGGGCATAATATAAATGAGTTGCTAGAAACTTTTGAAAAGGTTAAAGAGATGGAGGGACCAATCTTTATTCATATAAAAACTCAAAAGGGAAAAGGGTATTCCTTTGCAGAGAAAGATAAGGAGAAATTCCATGGAATAGCTCCATTTAATATGGAAACTGGGGCAACAACATCTAAAGTAAAAACATATTCTAGCATTTTTGGTGAAGAGATGTTAAAACTTGGAGAAGAGAATGAAAATATCTATGCAATCTCTGCTGGAATGGTGAAAGGTACAGGACTAGGAGACTTTTTCAAGAAATTTGAAAATAGAGCGATAGATGTGGGAATAGCAGAGGGACATGCTATAACTTTTGCTGGGGGATTAGCTTCAATGGGGAAAAAACCTTATGTAGCAATCTACTCTACTTTTATGCAAAGAGGATTCAGCCAACTTATTCACGATATATCTATTCAAAAATTACCAGTGAGATTTATAGTGGATAGAGCTGGAATTGTAGGAGAAGATGGAAAAACTCACAATGGACTTTATGATGTTTCAATGTTTACAACAATCCCTAATTATACAGTTGTTGCACCTACAACTTCACAAGAGTTAGTAGATATATTAGAGATATCTAAAGATTTTAATTCAGGACCATTGGTTATAAGAATACCTAGAGAGAATGAGTTTTTCATTGAAAATGATGAAAAATTCCAAATAGGAAAATGGAAAGAGATAAAAAAGGGAAAGAAAAATCTTTTTATAGCAACAGGAAGTATGTTGAAAGAGATTTTAAATATAGATGAAGAATTAAAAGCAAGAGGAATAGATGGAACAATAGTTAGTGCTGGTTCTATCAAACCTTTTGATGAAAAATATTTGATAGATAATTTAGAAAAATATGATAATATATTTGTATTAGAAGAAGCTTATGAAGTTAATTCTTTTGGAAGTAGTATATTAGATTTTGTAAACAGTAATGGAATTGATAAAAAAATATATAAGATAGGGATTGCAACACCTATAATTCCACACGGAAAAAGAGATGAGCTTTTAAAAGAATTTGGTTTAAGAGGAGAAAATTTAATTAAAAGAATTGAGGAAAAAATAGATGCAGTTAAAGAATAAGAAAGCATTAGCTTTTGTTGAAAATCTTTTAGAATTAGAAATGGTAAAAGATTTAGAACTTTTTGATGATCAAGGAGTAAAGGTATCTACTCATACTTATGATGTTTTAAAAATATCAATAGATGAGTTAAAAAGAGATTATAGAAGTTTTACAGAGGCAAAACAGAGAGTAGATTTTTTTGCAATGACTATTGGAATAATTATTCATGATTTGAGTAAGGGAAGTATAAGAAAGACAGAGGAAAAATTTTCACACTCTCAAATGATGTTAAAAAAGCCAGAATATATAACTAAAGAGGCAGATAGAGTTTTAAAAGAGGTAGAGGAAAAATTAGATGTTGAAATAAATGATGCTATTAGAAAAAATATAATTCATATAGTTTTATCACACCATGGAAAATGGGGAAAAATTCAACCTAATAGTAAAGAGGCTCATATAGTTCACAGAGCTGATATGTATTCAGCTAAGTATCATAGAATAAATCCTATTGGAGCAGATAAAATATTGGAGCTTATGGCTCAAGGAATGCAATTGGAGGAGATAAGTGTAAAATTAAATTGCACTCAAGGGGTTATAAAGGATAGACTTAAAAGAGCTAAACAGGAATTAAATTTTAAAAATACAAAGCAGTTAATTAACTACTATAAGAAAAATAAAAAGATACCAATAGGAGATAACTTTTTTATTCAAAGAGTTAGAGAGACAGAAAAATTAAAAAGAATGGTAGATAGAAAAGGATTTAAAAATATTATGCTAGAAAATCCTTTAATTCCATATTTTAGAGATGATGAGATATTTAAAAAGAAAGAGTTGGAAAAAACAGAACCTAATGGGAAAAAATAGAGGTGGAAAATGAGAGAGAGATTGGACATTCTCTTGGTAAAAAGAGGCTTCTTTGAAAATAAAGAAAAGGCACAAAGAGCAATAATGGCAGGGCTAGTAATTGTTGATGAAAAGAAAATAGATAAGAGTGGAACTCTTATTAAAATAGACAAAGAACCTGTGATTAGAGTAAAAGGAGAGATGTCAAAATATGTGAGCAGAGGAGGATTGAAGCTTGAAAAGGCTCTAAAAGTATTTGAGCTAGATTTTCAAGATAAAGTTATCCTTGATGTAGGAGCATCAACAGGGGGATTCACAGATTGTTCACTGCAAAATGGAGCATCTTTTGTCTATGCAGTTGATGTAGGAACTAATCAATTGGACTGGAAATTGAGAAATGATAGTAGAGTAAAATCATTAGAGAATGTTCATATTAAAGATTTAACTGAAGAGGAATTGGATAATAAAAAGGTAGATTATATAGTGATGGATGTTTCATTTATCTCTATTACTAAAGTTATAGAACATCTAGGAAAGTTTTGCCATGAAAATACTAAACTAATGGCTCTTATAAAACCTCAATTTGAAACAGATAAGGAGTTTATAGCAAAGGGCGGAATTGTTAAAGACACAGAACAACATATTGAGGCTATAAGAAAAGTGATAGAAAGTGGAGAGGAAGTTGGATTTTATATAGAAAATCTAGATTTTTCACCAATAACAGGAACTAAGGGAAATGTTGAGTATATATCACTTTTTAGTTTAAATAGAGAAAATAAAAGAGTTATTGATATAGAGAGTGTAGTTAATAGTGGTAAAAACTTAGGAGGGGCTGTATGAGAAAATTATTTAGAACAAGAGTATTTATACTACTATTTTCCATTGTGATTTTTGCTAATTGTTTTTCAAATGGAAATGAGGATAAAAATGGTTTCCTATCAAATATAAGAGAACTGAAAGAGTTATCTGATATTATGGATATAATTAATGAAAACTATGTAGGGGAAAAACAAGTTGATAAAAAAGAGTTGATGCAAGGGGCAATTAAAGGGATGATTGAATCTTTAGATGATCCTCATTCAAACTATTTTACTAAAACTGAGTTAGAAAGTTTTAAAGAGGATATTAAAGGAACTTATGTAGGTGTAGGGATGGTTGTTCAAAAGAGACCTAATGAAGCATTGACAGTTGTATCTCCTATTGAAGATGGACCAGCATTTAAAGCAGGAGTGAAACCTAAAGATAAGATTATAGCTATTGATGGTGAATCTGTATATAAACTTACAAGTGAAGAGAGTGTAAAAAAATTAAAGGGTGAGCCAGATACTAAGGTAAAAGTTACTGTATTTAGAGAAAATACAAAAGAGACAAAGGATATAGAGATAACTAGAGCAGTAGTAGAATTAAAGTATGTAAAACAAAGAATGATTGATAAAAATATAGGATATTTAAGACTTACTCAATTTGGGGAAAATGTATATCCAGATGTAAAAAAAGCGTTAGAAGAGCTTCAAAAAAGTGGAATGAAAGGGTTGATTTTCGACTTGAGAAGTAACCCAGGAGGAGCATTAGATCAATCTATAAAAATTGCTTCAATGTTCTTAAAAGAGGGAAGAGTAGTAAGTGTAAAATCTAAAGATGGAAATGAACAAGTTTCAAATAGAGAGGGAAAATATTATGGAGATTTCCCATTAGTTGTCCTTATAAATGGCGGAAGTGCTTCAGCTTCTGAAATTGTATCAGGGGCAATTAAAGATAATAAAAGAGGAATCCTTGTTGGGGAGAAAACTTTCGGTAAAGGAAGTGTTCAAACTCTTATACCTCTTCCAGATGGAGATGGAATGAAACTTACTATTGCTAAATACTATACTCCAAGTGGAATCTGTATTCACGGAATAGGAATTGAGCCTGATGTAAAAGTTGTGGAAAAAGAAGGATATATGCTTTTTGATAGCATGGTAACAAATATTGATGAAAATGAAAGTAAAGAGAATAAGAAAGAGTTAATAAAAGAGATCAAGGGAGAAGAGGCTGCTAAAGAGTTTGAAAATCATAAAGATATTCAATTGGATACAGCAGTTGGAATTCTTAAAGGATTACTTATAAATAGTAATAATAAATAAATTGAGGAGAAAGGTGAAAAAATGCTTTATATAGTTGCAACACCAATAGGAAATCTTGAAGATATGACTTTGAGAGGGATTCGTATTTTAAAAGAGGTAAATTATATTTTTGCTGAAGATACAAGAGTAACAAAAAAACTTTTAAACCATTTTGAAATAGAAAATACAGTGTATAGATATGATGAGCATACAAAGATGCATCAGATAGCTAATGTAATAAATCTATTAAAAGAGGGAAAAGATATTGCTCTAGTAACAGATGCAGGAACACCATGTATATCAGATCCAGGATATGAGTTGGTAGATGCTGCTCATAAAGAGGGGATAAAAGTTGTTCCAATTCCTGGAGCAAGTGCTTTAACAGCTTCAGCTTCAGCAGCAGGAATCAGCATGAGAAGATTTTGTTTTGAAGGTTTTCTTCCTAAGAAAAAGGGAAGACAAACTCTTTTAAAATCATTAGCTCAAGAGGAGAGAACGATAGTTATATATGAATCACCATTTAGAATAGAGAAAACTTTAAGAGATATTGAAGAGTTTATTGGTGTAAGAGAAGTTGTAATAGTTAGAGAGATTACTAAAATTTATGAAGAGATATTAAGAGGAACTACTACTGAGTTAATTGAAAAATTAGCTAAAAATCCTATTAAAGGAGAGATAGTTCTTCTAATAAAAGGACAGGAAGACTAAGGAGAAAAAATTATGTCAATGACAAAGATAAACTGGTATCCAGGACATATGAAAAAAACAAAAGATTTGATAAAGGAGAATATGCAACTAATAGATATTGTTCTTGAAGTTGTAGATGCAAGAATACCTCTATCAAGTAAAAACCCTGATATATCAGTTTTTGCTAAAAATAAAAAGAGAGTAATTGTTTTAAATAAGTCAGATCTTGTTGAAAAATCAGAGATTCAATACTGGAAAAAATATTTTAAAGATAATAATTTTGCAGATGAAGTATTGGAGATAAGTGCTGAAACAGGATTTAATATAAAAGCTTTGTATAGTATAATAGACAAGGTTTCTGCTGAAAAGAAAGAGAAACTTATGGCTAAAGGACTTAGAAAAGTAAATGTACGTCTTATGGTTGCAGGGATACCAAACGTTGGCAAATCTAGATTAATCAATAGAATAGTAGGAAAAAATAGTGCAGGAGTAGGAAATAAACCGGGATTTACTAAGGGAAAACAATGGATTAGAATAAAAGATGGTTTAGAACTTTTAGATACTCCAGGAATCTTATGGCCTAAGTTTGAAAATGATGAAGTAGGACAAAATTTAGCAATTACAGGAGCTATTAGAGATGAGATTTTACCAATAGAGGATATTGCATGTATTCTTATAGGTAAAATGATAAAATATAATATGTGGGATGTTTTTGCAGAGAGATATAAACTTGAACCAGAGGATAAGAGTGAAATCTTAGGAGAGATTCTTGAGAAAGTTGCTCTTAGAAATAAGATGTTTAATAAAGGTGAAAGTCTAAATATACAACAAGCAGCTTATACAGTTTTAAGAGATTATAGAAATTGTAGATTGGGAAAATTTGGACTAGACAGATAGTTGGAGGATATAATTATGGAGAAATTAAACATTGATTTAAACACTTTAGAAGATACACTTGTAGCTTTTTTAAAAGATGAAGTTGAAAAGACAGGGTTTAAAAAGGTTGTTTTAGGTTTATCTGGAGGAATTGATTCAGCTCTAGTAGCATTTTTAGCAGCTAAAGCTTTTGGCCCAGAAAATGTATTAGGTGTGATGATGCCTTATAAAAGCTCTAGTAAAGAGAGTGTTGAACATGCTAAATTAGTAGTTGAAGCATCAGGAATAAGAAGTATTCAAGTTGAGATAACTCCTATGATTGAGCCTTATTTTCAAATGAATCCAGATATGAGCAGCTTAAGAAGAGGAAATATGATGGCAAGACAGAGAATGAATATCCTTTTTGACAATGCTGCTAAAGAAAATGCTTTAGTTTTAGGAACTTCAAATAAAACAGAGATACTTTTAGGATATAGTACACAATTTGGAGACTCAGCATCAGCAGTAAATCCAATAGGAGATCTATATAAAGCACATGTATGGAATCTTTCAAGACATATAGGAGTACCACATGAGTTAATTGATAAAAAACCTAGTGCTGATCTTTGGGAAGGTCAAACAGATGAGCAGGAATTAGGTTTTTCATATAAGATGGCAGATGAAATATTATACAGATTGATTGATGAGAGAATGACAGCAGAAGAGATAGTTGAAGAGGGATTTTCAAAAGAGATAGTTGAGAAAATTCAAAGAAAGATAAGATTTTCTCAATATAAAAGAAAACTACCTGTTATAGCTAAAATATCAAAAAGAACTTCGGGAATAGATTTTAGATACCCAAGAGATTGGGGAGTATAATACTTATAAACAGAAGGAGTGGTTTCAATGCCAAGAAAAGATGAGCAACTACTAGAGGAGTTAAATGAGTTTCAGAAAGAAAAGGAACGTATTAGAAATATTGTTGGACAGATAGGTGGCACACACAATTCAGAACACATGATAATAAACTTTATTTTTATAATATTGATAGTAGCACTACTCATACTTGGGATAGTTTTGCAAAAAATATCACTATTTTTGACATTGGAAGTAGCAGTTTTATTAGGTATCTTCAAAATAATTTGGATGTTTTATGAAGCTCAAAGAGCTAATCACTTTCAATTTTGGATAATGAACTCATTGGAGTATAGAATCAATGAAGTTGATAAAAGATTGAGAAGAATAGAAAAAGCTTTGACAGCAGAGAAAAGTGATAGTGAAGTAAAAGAAGAAAATAAAAGTGAAAAATAAAAGGTGATAATATGGAAATAATATGGTTGATAGGTGCAATTGTTTTTGCAGTAGTAGAGTTTATAGTTCCTGGACTTATTTCCATTTGGTTTGCTATTTCAGCAGTTGCTACAATGTTTTTCTCAATTGCAATAGAGAGTATTCTCTATCAAGGATATTTTTTCGTAATAGTTTCAATAGTTTTGCTATTTTTAACAAGAAGTTATTGTAAAAAGATACGTTCTCAAAAAAATGATAAGGTAGATAGAATAACTGGAACTGTTGTTGAAATTAAAGATATTGATGAAAAGGGAAATTATGTTATCTACTTAGATGGAAAACATTGGTTAGGAAAATCTGAAGCACCTTTAAATATTGGAGATAAAGCTAAGATCTTAAAGATTGAAGGAATAAAACTTGTATTAGAAAAAGAAAATTAAAGTAATAGAGGGAACATTTAGTTCACCTCTATTTTTGTTTTGACAATATTAAAAATAAAAGTTAAAATAGTAAATAAATTAATTTATATGTAAAGAAAAAAACCTTGACATAGTTTATAAAATCTTATATAATACTTAGGAGATATAATGGAATTAAGTGAATTTTTAGAAGTTTCAACACTTTTAGATTATTATAAGAACTTGTTAAGTGACAAACAGAGAGAGTATTTGGTAAATCATTTTGAAGAGGATCTCTCATTGTCTGAGATAGCTAAAAATAATAATGTAAGTAGACAAGCTGTATATGATAATATTAAAAGGGGAATAAAATTATTAAAAGAATATGAAGAAAAACTAGGTTTCTACGAAAAAGACAGAGAGTTATATGGAAAACTAAAAGAGTTGAGAGATAACTTTAAAGTAGAAAAACTAGATAATATATTGGATAGCTATTTTAGTTAGAGGTGGATATGTTAGATAATTTAGGTTCTAGATTTCAAGAGATTTTTAAAAAAGTAAGAGGACATGGGAAATTAAGTGAAAGCAATATAAAAGAAGCATTAAGAGAAGTAAGAATGTCTCTACTTGAAGCTGACGTAAACTATAAAGTTGTAAAAGATTTTACAAAGAAGATACAAGAAAAATCTGTTGGAACAGATGTTTTAAAGGGAATAAATCCTGGACAACAATTTATAAAAATAGTTAATGATGAATTGGTAGAACTTTTAGGTGGAACAAATTCAAGACTGACTAAAGGGGTAAAAAATCCAACTGTTCTAATGCTTTCAGGGCTTCAAGGGGCAGGAAAAACAACTTTTGCAGCAAAATTAGCTAACTACTTAAAGAAACAGGGAGAATCTGTTTTAATGGTAGGAGCAGATATATATAGACCAGCAGCAATAAAGCAATTACAAGTTTTAGGAGAACAAATTAATGTTCCTGTATATGTTGAAGAAGATACAAAAGATGCTGTGGCAATTTGTGAAAGAGGGCTTGAAAAAGCTAAAGAGTTAAAATCTACATATATGATAATAGATACTGCAGGAAGACTTCACATAGATGAGAAGTTGATGGATGAGCTTAGAAATATTAAGAAAGCTGTTAGACCTCAAGAGATACTATTAGTTGTAGATGCTATGATAGGGCAAGATGCTGTTAACTTGGCAGAATCATTTAATAATGTTTTGAGTATAGATGGAGTAGTTTTAACAAAACTAGATGGAGATACAAGAGGGGGAGCTGCCCTTTCAATAAAATCTGTTGTTGGTAAACCTATTAAATTTGTTGGAGTAGGAGAGAGAATAGATGATATTGAACTTTTCCATCCTGAAAGACTTGTTTCAAGAATCTTAGGAATGGGAGATGTAGTTTCACTTGTTGAAAAGGCTCAAAGTGCAATAGATGAAGAAGATGCAAAATCTTTAGAAGAAAAGATAAGAACACAAAAATTTGACTTAAATGACTTCTTAAAACAACTTCAAAATATTAAAAAATTAGGTTCATTAGGAAGTATTTTAAAATTAATACCTGGTATGGGGCAGATTGGTGACTTAGCTCCAGCTGAGAAAGAGATGAAGAAAGTAGAAGCAATAATACAATCTATGACTTTTGAAGAGAGAAAAAAACCAGAGATATTAAAAGCAAGCAGAAAGAAGAGAATAGCAATGGGTAGTGGTACTGATGTAGCAGATGTAAATAGGCTATTGAAGCAATTTGAACAGATGAAAGAGATGATGAAGATGTTCAGTGGTGGAAAGATGCCGTCATTCCCTGGCTTTCCTGGTATGAAAGGTGGAAAGGGAGGAAGATTCCCTTTTTAAAAAACAAATAAAAAATTTAAGTAATAATAAAAGGAGACGTGAAAAAATGTTAAAATTAAGACTTACAAGACTTGGAGACAAAAAAAGACCTTCTTATAGAATCGTTGCTATGGAAGCTTTAACAAAAAGAGATGGACAAGCAGTTGCTTACTTAGGAAACTACTTCCCACTAGAAGATTCTAAAGTTGTTCTAAAAGAAGAAGAAATTTTAAACTTCCTAGCAAATGGAGCTCAACCTACAAGAACAGTTAAATCAATCCTAGTTAAAGCTGGAGTATGGGCTAAATTTGAAGAATCAAAAAGAAAATAATTAAGAAAAGTTTTTAAGAGAGGCTTTATACAGTAGTGTAGAGCCTCTTTTTCTAATACTTTATTAGACAACTATTAAAAGATTTGATATAATTTGATATACTATAAAAATTTAATTTTAAAATAGAGAAGTTTAGAAAGGTGAGTTATGGAAAAGATATTTGAGACAGTAGCAAAGGAATTAAAGTTAAAAGTTAATCAAGTTACAAATACAATGCAACTTTTAGATGAAGGTGCAACTGTACCATTTGTTTCAAGATATAGAAAAGAGGTAACAGGAAATCTTGATGAAATAGAAATTGGGAAAATATTAGAATCTGTAACATATCTTAGAAATCTTGAAAAGAGAAAAGAAGAGGTAATTAGATTAATAGAGGAGCAAGGGAAACTTACAGAGGAACTTAGAAAGAGCATTGAAGATGCAGAGAAACTTCAAGAGGTAGAGGATATATATTTCCCTTATAGAAAGAAGAGAAAAACAAAGGCTGATATTGCAAAAGAAAGAGGACTTGAGCCTCTTGCTGATATTATGTTAAAGGCAAAGTCAGTGGAAGAGTTAGTAGAAAAAGCACAAGGATTTTTAACTGAAGATATAAAAACAGTTGATGAGGCTCTTGATGGAGCTATGCTAATTATAGCTCAAAATATCTCTGAAACTCCTGCTTATAGAGAGCAAATAAGAGAGATTATGCTTAAATATGGTATTCTTGTAACTAAAGAGAGTAAAAAGGCTAAGGAATTAGATGTAAAAAAAGTTTATGGAGACTATTATGATTATAGTGAGCCAGTTACAAAGATGCCACCTCACAGAATATTAGCAGTAAATAGAGGAGAGAAGGAAGATATACTATCTGTTAATATCACTTTAGATGAAAAAACTAGAGCTAGAGTGGAAAATCTTATATTAAAAGATTTTTTAAATAAAAACTTAAAGGATATTTATCTGAAAATAGTTATAGACTCTTTAGATAGATTAATTTTACCATCTATTGAGAGAGAGGTTAGAAATATTTTAACTGATAAGGCTGAACTTGAAGCTATTGCAGTATTTAAAGATAATTTGAAGAATCTTTTATTACAAGCACCACTAAAAGAGAAGAGTATATTAGCACTTGATCCAGGGTACAGAACTGGTTGTAAAGTAGCAGTAATTGATAAAAATGGATTTTATAGAGAAAATGATGTATTTTTCCTAGTTGGAGAGATGCACTCACCAAAACAATTAGCTGAAGCAGAAAAGAAAATAATTGATTATGTAAATAAGTATAAAATTGATATAATAGTAATGGGAAATGGAACTGCCTCAAGAGAGACAGAAAGTTTTGTTGCAGATGTAATTAAAAAGAATAAATTAGATGTAAAATATCTGATAGCAAATGAAGCAGGAGCATCAATATATTCAGCATCGAAGATAGCAGCAGAGGAGTTTCCTGATCTAGATGTAACAGTTAGAGGAGCTATCTCTATTGGAAGAAGGGTACAAGATCCATTGGCTGAATTGGTAAAAATTGATCCTAAATCTATTGGTGTTGGTATGTATCAACATGATGTAAACCAAGGACGTTTAGATGAATCATTGGACTCTGTAATCAACTATGTTGTAAATAGTGTAGGAGCTAACTTAAATACTGCATCATGGGCATTACTTTCACATATTTCAGGAATCAAAAAGAATATAGCTAAAAATATAGTTAAATATAGAAAAGAGAATGGAAACTTTAAAAATAGAAAAGAATTGATGAAGGTAAAGGGAATTGGAGCTAAGGCATATGAGCAAATGGCTGGATTCTTAGTAATTCCAGAGGGAGAAAATGTTTTAGATAATACAATAATCCACCCTGAATCATATCACATAGCTAAGGAGATCTTAGAAACTGTTGGATTTACTGTTGAAAAATATGGAGAAGATTTAACAGGAGCTAGAGAGCAATTAAAAAACTTTAAAACTGAAAAATTTGCTAAAGATAATGGTTATGGAGAGGAAACAGTTAAGGATATCTACCAAGCTCTAATTAGAGATAGAAGAGACCCTAGAGATAGCTTTGAAAAACCTCTTTTAAAATCAGATATATTAAAGATAGAAAATCTTCAAATTGGAATGGAGATAGAGGGAACAGTAAGAAATGTAGTTAAGTTTGGAGCCTTTATAGATATTGGATTAAAAAATGATGCTCTATTACATATTTCAGAGATCTCTAATAAATTTGTAGATGATCCAAGTAAAGTTTTATCAGTTGGACAAATTATAAAGGTAAGAATAAAAGATATAGATAAAGAGAGAGAAAGAGTAGCATTGACTAAAAAGGAGAAATAGAATGAAAATAAAGAAGAATTCTCTTCTTATAAAAATAATATTCTATAATGATATAGCAATAATAATCACATCTGTGACTATTGCTCTTTTTCTGATTCTTATCTCTTTCCAAAGTCTTGAAAATAGAATTGTAGATGCTGGAAGAGATAAGATAACTCTTTTAAATAAAGGGTATAATTCAGTAATTTTACAAGCTAAAGATGATCTGTTCCAAGTTTCAAGAAATATAAATATCCTTTCAGGAAAGAATATAAATAATAAATTTACCTATAATACAGTTGCTAAATTAATTAGAAATCAACTGACAAAGAAAAACTTGAAACTGTATTCTGATAGTATTGTTTGTATTGTATCTTCAGATGGAATGCCATTGGGAGAAGCTAGTGGTAATAGAAAAAATTTAATAAATGGTGAAACAAGTAGATATATTTTAGAAAAAAATCTCTCTCGTAGTGAAGAGGATATGGATAGCATCTATTTTGGAAAATTGGGAGATACTGTCTATGCTAGAATAGTTATACCATATAATTCTGGTTCAGGAAGATCAAAGGAGTTTCTTGTTCTAACATTGCCAATTAATCAAAATGTTTTAGATAATTTACGAAAATTTGTTGGATTGGATAAGAATGATAAGATATTTTTAGTAGTTGATAATACATATCAGTTTGGAGATTTAGGATTAGAAAAGGGAAGTAAATTTTTTAGAAAAAAAGAGAATTGGGAATATGAGTACTTCTATAGAAAGAAAACAATAGACAATACAGTGTACTACATGTCACTATATAATTTACAAGATTACAATAAAAAATATATTGCAAATATAGGTATAGGTTTAGTTGGAGATGAAATAGTAAGAGATAAAGTAAAAGTTTCATTTTCAATTTTATTAATAGTTTTAGGACTTATTATAACAAGTACAACTATTTGTGCAAGAATATTTTATGAGCTTTTAGCTCCTCTAAATAAATTAATTGAGGCAGTTGATGGAATCAGTAAGGGTAATTATGATCTTTCATTTAATGATGAAGAGGTTGAGGAGATAAGATCTCTTTCTAAATCCTTTGAGCATATGGCTAAAAGTGTAAGAGATAAAGAGAAAATATTAAAAGAAAAAAATAATAAACTTTTAGAAAATATTAATAGAATAGATGCCATAGAAAAGATTCTAATGGGATTACAGATTGAAGATGACATAACTTCAACAGTAAAAAGTCTTTTATCAGCTTTTACCTCTGAAATGGGATTGGGATATAGTAGAGCTATGTATTTTAGATATAGCCGTGAAATTGATACTCTTGTAGGAGAGATGTCAAGTGTTAACAGTATGGTAAAAGCAGAGATTACTAAAAAAGATGAAAAGACTCAAGGAGATGGATTTGAGTTTCAATTGATGAACTTAAATAAATTAGTACACTTGATTAAGATACCATTTAAAGAAGATAGTATGTTGGTAAAATCCCTGAGAGAAAAGAGAGTTATCTATCACAATGATAAAGGGTATAAATATAATTTGGGAAATGATCTTTTTAAAAGTTTTGGAATAAATAACTTTTTATTATTCCCTGTATACAATAATAACAGAAATTATGGGTGTATTTTAGTAGATTACTTTGGAAAAAATAGAAAGATCTCTGAAGAGGAAGCTGAATTGATGACACTGTTATCAATAAATACAGCTATTAGATTGGAAAATAAAACAATGGAAGAGGCTAAAATTGACTATGAAAGAACAGCGACTTTAGCTAGATTGGCAAATAGATTCTTTGGTAGAAGGGAAGTTTCACTGAAAAAAATAATTTCTATTATTGAAAGAATGGCAGAATATGATTATAATGATAGTTGTATTGTAGATGAGATTTTAAAGGCAAGAGATGAAATTGTAAAAATTAAACAGGAAAATCTTATCCTAAAAGAGTACTCAAAAATTGATGAAAATGAGATGAAGCCAATAGAATTTGATCAAATAATCTATGATGTTGTAGATGAGATACAGCCTGAGTTAGATAGAGAGGGAATAACTATCTCTGTATTTATGAATTGTAGTGGTAGAATATTAGGAGATAGAAAAAAATTAAGTAGAGTATTCTATGAGCTTATAAAAAATGCTAAAATGGCATTAAGAGATCAAAAGAATAAGGATAAAAAAATTAATATAGTTGTTTCTAAGGATAAAAATATAGATAAAATAAGAATCAATATAATAGATAATGGAATGGGAATGACAGAGGAACAGATGATAAATATTTTAGATCCATTTGTAAGTTATACTGATGGAACTCCAGGATTGGGACTTGCTATTGTTGATAGGGTAATCAAAGATCATCATGGAGTAATTAAGTTTTATTCTAAAGTAGACGAGGGAACAGATATAAAAATAACATTAAATATATATAAGGAGGAAATTTTATAATGAGTGATAAAGATTATGGAGCCACTCTAAACCTTCCGAAGACAAGTTTTCAAATGAAAGCTAATCTTCCAAATAAAGAGCCTAAATTTATAAAGATGTGGCAAGAGCAGGAGATTTATTTTAAAGGAATAGATAAAGATAAACCTTCTTTCATATTACATGATGGACCACCATATGCAAATGGTGAGATTCATATAGGACATGCACTTAATAAAATACTAAAAGATATTATCTTGAAATATAAGAGATTAAGAGGATATAATGCACCATATATTCCAGGTTGGGATACTCATGGACTTCCTATTGAATTAAAAGTAACAGAAAAACTTGGATCAAAAGCTAAGGAGATGACTCCAGCAGAGATCAGAGAACTTTGTGCAGAATATGCTAAAAAATGGGTAGGAATTCAAAGAGAGGGATTTGTAAGATTAGGAGTTTTAGGAGATTGGGAAAATCCTTACCTAACTTTAAAACCAGAATACGAAGCTAAGCAATTAGAGGTATTTGGAGAGCTTTATGAAAATGGATATATCTTTAAAGGGTTAAAACCTATTTACTGGTCACCAGTTACTGAAACAGCTTTAGCAGAAGCAGAGATAGAGTATAAAAATGTATCTTCACCTTCAATCTATGTAAAGATGAAAGCTAACCAAGATCTATTAGATAGAATTGGTATGACAGAAGAAACTTGGGTTGTAATTTGGACAACAACTCCTTGGACACTTCCAGCAAACGTAGCTATATCTTTAAATCCTGATTTTGAATATGGAGTATACAAAACAGAAAAAGGAAACTTAATTTTAGGAAAAGATTTAGCTGAACAAGCATTCTCAGCTATGGAGATTGAAAACTATGAATTAATAAAAGAATTTGTAGGTAGAGATATTGAAAGAACTACTTATCAACACCCATTCTTAGATAGAACAGGATTAGTTATTTTAGGAACTCACGTTACTGCTGATGCAGGAACTGGTTGTGTACATACAGCTCCAGGACATGGACAAGATGACTATGTTGTAGGAACAAGATATGGACTTCCTGTAATCTCTCCAATTAACCATAAAGGAGTATTAACAGAAGATGCAGGGCAATTTGCAGGACTATTCTATGCAAAAGCAAATAAAGAGATTTGTGCTTACCTAGAGGGAACAGGAGATCTTCTAAAATTAAAGATGATAGAACACTCATACCCTCACGATTGGAGATCTAAAACTCCAGTAATATTCAGAGCCACAGAACAATGGTTTGTTAATGTAGAAGGTTCAGATATAAGAGAGAGAGCTTTAAAAGCTTTAGATGATGTAACATTTATTCCAGCTTGGGGAAGAAATAGAATTGGATCAATGCTAGAAACAAGACCTGACTGGTGTATCTCAAGACAGAGAGTATGGGGAGTACCTATTCCAGTATTCTATAATGTTGCAACAGGAAAAGAGATCTTTAATAGAGATATTTTAAATAGAATAATTGAGATTGTAAAAAAAGAGGGAACTATTGCTTGGGTAAAATATAGTGCTGAAGAGCTAATAGGAGAGGAACTACTTGAAAAATACAATCTAAAAGGTGTAGAATTAAGAAAAGAAACAAATATCATGGACGTTTGGTTTGACTCTGGAGTTTCTCATAGAGCTGTACTAGAAACAAGAGGGGATCTATTACATAGACCAGCAGATCTATACTTAGAGGGATCTGATCAACATAGAGGATGGTTCCAAACATCACTTCTTACTTCAATAGGATCAACTCATGATGCTCCATTTAAAAATATCCTTACTCATGGATTTGTAAATGATGGAGAAGGAAAGAAAATGTCAAAATCTGTTGGAAATACAGTAGTACCAGCAGATGTTATAAAAGTTTATGGAGCTGATATTTTAAGATTATGGTGTGCATCTGTAGATTATAGAGAAGATGTTAAAATTTCTGATAATATCCTTAAACAAATGGCTGAAGCTTATAGAAGAGTAAGAAATACAGCAAGATATATTTTAGGTAATAGTAATGACTTCAATCCTAATACAGATAGAGTTCCATATGAGCAATTAATGGAAATTGATAAATGGGCACTGCATAAACTTGAAGTATTAAAGAGAAAAGTTACAGAAAACTATGATAAATATGAGTTCTATAACTTATTCCAAGATATTCATTACTTTGCAGGAGTAGATATGTCAGCTTTCTATCTTGATATTATAAAAGATAGACTTTATACTGAAGGAACTAACTCAATAGAGAGAAGATCTGCTCAAACAGTTATGACAGAAATTTTAGTAACTTTAACTAAGATGATAGCTCCAATCCTATCATTTACAGCAGAGGAAATTTGGGAAACTTTACCAGAAGTATTAAAAGACAGAGAATCTGTTCTTTTAACTGATTGGTACAAAGAAAATGATGAGTATCTAAATCCAGAGATTGAAAATAAATGGGTAGAGATTATAAAGGTTAGAAAAGAAGCTAATAAATCTCTTGAAAAAGCAAGACAAGGAAAAGATAGAATTATAGGAAACTCACTAGATGCAAAAGTTATGTTATACTCAACAGATGCAGAGATTCAAAAATTCTTAGTTGAAAATAGAGAAAAACTTGAACTTGCTCTAATTGTTTCAGAGGTTGAAATAGTAGAAAATATCGATGAAACTTTCACTAAGGGAGAAGAGGCAACAGATCTTTACATTAAAGTTCTTCATGCAGAGGGAGAAAAATGTGAAAGATGTTGGAAATACTCTAAAGAGATTGGAAAAGATCCAGAACATCCAACTCTTTGTCCAAGATGTGCAAGTGTACTAAAAAAATAAAAGCTAGGAGAAAAGATGGTATATATAATTTTAGTGGCTATATTAATAGCTTTAGATCAAGTGTCAAAATATATTATAGATAATAACTTTTTTGAAGGAGATACCCTTGGAATAATAACTGATTTTTTTCATATTACATATGTTAAAAATAGAGGAATAGCCTTTGGTATGTTTCAAGGAAAGTTAGATATTATAAGTATAGCAACAGTAATAGCTATAATTGCCATTATCTATTATTTATACAAAGATAGAAATAAAATGCCTATTTTGGAGAAAATAGGCTTTAATTTCATTCTTGCTGGGGCTATTGGAAATATGATAGATAGAGTAGCAAGAGGATTTGTCATAGATATGATTGATTTCAGAGGAATCTGGGCTTTTGTATTTAATTTGGCAGATGTATGGATTAACATAGGTGTATTATTAATATTATTAGAATATTTCTTTGATAATAAAAAGAAAAAAATATAGGAGGAAGAAAAATGACATTTCAAGAGATAATTTTTGCTCTCCAAAAGTACTGGAGTTCTAAAGGATGTGTATTAGGAAATCCTTATGATATTGAAAAAGGAGCTGGAACATTTAACCCAAATACATTTCTTATGTCTTTAGGACCAGAACCATGGAATGTTGCTTATGTAGAACCATCTAGAAGACCAAAAGATGGAAGATATGGAGAAAACCCAAATAGAGTATATCAACATCACCAATTCCAAGTTATTATGAAACCATCTCCATTAAATATTCAAGAACTTTACTTAGAAAGTTTAAGAGTATTAGGAATTGAACCAGAAAAACACGATATCCGTTTTGTTGAAGATGACTGGGAATCACCAACACTAGGAGCATGGGGACTAGGTTGGGAAGTATGGCTTGATGGAATGGAAGTAACTCAATTTACTTATTTCCAACAAGTTGGAGGATTAGAACTTGATCCAATTCCTGTTGAAATTACTTATGGATTAGAAAGACTTGCACTATATATTCAAAATAAAGAGAATGTATATGATTTAGAGTGGGCACCAGGAGTAAAATATGGAGATATGAGATTCCAATTTGAATATGAAAACTCTAAATACTCATTTGAATTAGCAGATCTTGAAAGTCATTTTAAATGGTTTGATGAATATGAGAAAGAAGCAGGAAGAATTCTTGATGCAGGATTAGTTCTTCCAGCATATGACTATGTATTAAAATGCTCACATACATTTAACGTTTTAGATTCAAGAGGAGCTATATCTACAACTGAAAGAATGGCTTATATATTAAGAGTTAGAAACTTAGCAAGAAGATGTGCAGAAGTTTATGTACAAAATAGAAAGGATCTAGGATACCCTCTTTTAAAAAAGAAATAGGATAAAGTTTTAAATTAAAAAGAGGATTAATGTAAAAGAGGAGGAAATAAAGTGAGATTATTATTTGAAATCGGAATGGAAGAGTTACCTGCAAGATTTTTGAAACAGGCTCTAAAAGATTTAAAAGCAAACTTAGAAAATAAATTAAAAGATGGAAGAATAAATTTTAAAGAGATTAAAACATATGGAACACCAAGAAGATTAGTACTTGATGTTCATGAATTAGCAGAGAAACAAGAGGATTTAAATCTTCTAAATATGGGACCTGCTAAAAGTGTAGCATATGATATCAATGGAGAGATCTCAAGAGCTGGATTAGGATTTGCAAAATCTCAAGGAATAGATGCTGCTGATCTTGAAATAGTAAGCACTCCAAAAGGTGAATATATAGCTGCTAGAAAATTCATGCAAGGGAAAGAGGTAAAAGAACTTTTACCAGAAATCTTAAAATCTCTTGTATTAGAATTAAGTTTCCAAAAATCAATGGTATGGTCAGATAAAAAATTAAGATTTGCAAGACCTGTTCAATGGTTCTTAGCAATGTGTGATGACCAAGTTGTAAACTTTGAAATAGAAGGAATAGTAAGTGGAAATAGATCAAGAGGACACAGATTCTTTGGAAAAGAGTTTGAAGTAAATAGTATTGATGAGTACTTTGCAAAAATTAGAGAAAACAATGTTATCATAGATATTGAAGAAAGAAAAAATATGATAGTAAATCTAATTAAAGAAAATTGCACAAACTCAGGAGAGCAAGTTCTTATTGAACCTGAATTACTAGATGAGGTAACTAACCTTGTAGAGTATCCATGTCCAATAGTTGGAAGCTTTAATTCAGACTTCTTAGAAGTACCTCAAGAAGTTCTTATAATCTCTATGGAAGTTCACCAAAGATACTTCCCAATTCTTGACTCAAATGGAAAATTACTTCCTAAATTTGTAGTTGTAAGAAATGGTGTAGAAACTTCTGAACAAGTAAGAAAAGGAAATGAAAAAGTATTATCAGCAAGACTAGCAGATGCTAGATTCTTCTATCAAGAAGACTTAAGAGCTCCACTAGCTGATAATGTTGAAAAATTAAAAACAGTAGTATTCCAAAAAGATCTAGGAACTATCTACTCTAAAATAGAAAGAAGCAGCAAAGTTGCTGAATATTTAATTGATGCTCTAGGATGTAACGATAGAAAAGATTCAGTTTTAAGAACTGTATACTTAGCTAAAGCAGACCTTGTATCAAATATGATAGGAGAAAAAGAGTTTACTAAACTTCAAGGATTTATGGGAGCTGATTATGCTCTTAAAAATGGAGAGGGAGAAAGAGTTTCTTTAGGAATTAAAGAGCACTACTATCCAAGATTCCAAGGTGACCAAATGCCTACAGAAATAGAAGGAATTATAGCTGGACTTGCTGATAGATTAGATACTCTAGTAGGATGTTTCGGTGTTGGAGTAATTCCAAGTGGATCTAAAGACCCATTTGCTTTAAGAAGAGCAGCTCTAGGAATAGTAAATGTAATAATCAATTCAAGACTAGATCTTTCTTTAAAAGCTCTTGTTGAAAAATCATTAGATACTTTAGAAGAGTGTGGAGTATTAAAAAGAGATAGAGCAACTGTTCTTGCTGAAGTATTAGAATTCTTCAAACAAAGAGAAAATAATATCTTCACTGATATGAAATACAGTAAAGATATCGTTGCTGCAGTACTAGATTCAAATAGCGATAATGTAATAGAAGCACTTGAAAAAGTAAAAACTTTAGAAGAGTTTGTAAAAGATGAAGCATTTGAAACACTTCTTCCAATAATAAAAAGAGTTGGAAACATCTCTAAAGATCATGAAAAAGGAATAATCAATCCTGATCTATTTAAAGTTCCAGTAGAAGAAGAACTATATAACTTCTCACTAGAATTAAATGGAAAAGTAATAGATGCACTTAACAATAAAGATTATAGAAAATACCTAAATGAAATAGTATTAGGAAAAGATATAATCAATAGATACTTCAATGAAGTAATGGTAATGGATAAAGATGAAGCTATAAAAGAAAATAGACTTTCTCAACTAAGATTCTTAGCAGATCTATTTGTAAAAATGGCTGATCTTAACCAAATCGAAGAGAGATAATATTATATTTTTATAAATGAGAGCTTGAGAAATCAGGCTTTCTTTATAAGATAAATATAGGGGAAATAAAAGATGAGAGAGTTTTTTAAAAGAAAAAATATTGAAATATCTGTAAAAAGATATTGTATAGATGCCTTTAGTTATATGGCATTGGGATTGTTTTCAACTTTACTAATTGGGACTATTCTTAATACTATAGGTGGAAAACTAGGGATAACATTTTTAACTGATGTAATTTGGAAGATAGCTAGGGACATGACAGGACCAGCTATTGGAGTAGCAGTAGCTTATGGATTACAAGCTCCACATTTAGTGCTTTTCTCTTCTACAATAACAGGAGCAGCAGGGGGAATATATGGTGGACCTGTTGGATCTTTTATAGGGGCAGTTGTTGGAGCAGAGTTTGGAAAGATGGTATCAAAGGAAACAAAAGTTGATATTATAATAACTCCAGCAGTTACAATTTTAACAGGTTCTTTAGCAGTTTACTACATAGGTCCAGCAGTTGCTAAATTTATGGAAGCGGTAGGAGCTTTTGTAATGTATGCAACAGAGTTACAACCTTTTGCTATGGGGATAATTGTATCTGTAGTAGTGGGAATAGCATTGACACTTCCTATAAGTAGTGCAGCTCTATGTATGATGATAGGGTTAAGTGGATTGGCAGCAGGAGCTTCAACAGTAGGTTGTTCAGCACAAATGGTTGGATTTGCAGTGATGAGCTTTAAAGAAAATGGTTGGGGTGGACTTGTAGCTCAAGGGCTAGGAACTTCAATGTTACAGATAGGAAATATAGTTAAGAACTGGAAAATATGGATTCCACCTACATTGGCATCAGCTATTTTAGGACCAGTTTCAACTATGGTTTTAAAATATCAAAATATTCCAATAGCAGCAGGAATGGGAACAAGTGGACTTGTAGGACAGTTTGGGACTATCTCTACAATGGAAAGTTTAGGCATGGGAGGAGTAAATCTTTATTTAGGAATACTTATGCTTCACTTCATTTTACCAGCTATTTTAACTTTAATTATTGCTCAGTTTATGAGAAAGAAAAATTGGATAAAAGATGGAGATTTAAAATTAGATTTATAAATTCTAAGGAGAAAAATGAAAAAGATAGATATAAAAAAGATAGAGAGATCTTTTGAAAATATATTGGAAGCTTTAGGAGAAGATAGAGAAAGAGAGGGGCTAAAAGAGACTCCAAAGAGAGTGGCTCAAAGTTATGGAGAACTTTTCTCTGGGTTATTACAAGATCCTAAAGATGTATTACAAAGAACTTTCACTGTTGATAGAAATGATCTGATAGTTGAAAAAAATATTGATTTTCACTCTATGTGTGAGCATCATTTTTTACCTTTTTATGGGCAGATAGATGTTGCATATATTCCAAATGGGAAGATAGTAGGTTTTGGAGATATAATAAAAGCAATAGATATTTTGGCTAAAAGACCTCAAATACAAGAGAGGTTGTGTGCACAGTTAGCTGATGCAATATATGAGGCATTAGATTGCCAAGGGGTATTTATCATGGCTAAAGCTAAGCATATGTGTATGACAATGAGAGGGGAGAAAAGGCAGAACAGCGAGATTATAACAACAGCAGCTAGAGGAGTTTTTGAAACAGATTCTTCTAAAAAATTGGAAGTTCTTTCTTTAAGAAAATAGAATGGAGAGATAATGGATAAAATTTATATTAATAATCTTGAATTTATAGGGTATCATGGAGTTTTTCCAGAGGAGAAAAAACTTGGGCAGAAATTTCAAGTTTCAGTTGAGATGAGCTGTGATACAAGAGAGGCAGGAAAAACAGGAGATCTAACTAAATCAACTCACTATGGGTTAGTAGCTGAAGATATAGGAAAACTATTTTTAGAAAAAAGTGTTGATCTCATAGAAACTTGTGCTGAAGATATAGCACAGATGATTTTAAGAAGATATCCTTTAATTTCTGAAGTTAAGGTAACAGTGAAAAAACCTTGGGCACCATTGCAGATGCATTTTGAAAATGTAGCTGTGGAGATAACAAGAAAAAGACATAAGGCTTATCTATCAATAGGTTCAAATATTGGTGATAAGAAAGAAAATCTTTTAAAGGCAATAGAAAATATAGAAAAGTTAGAGGATACTGAGGTAACAAAAGTTAGTACTATATTGGAGACAGAGCCTTTTGGTGTTGTAGATCAAGATGATTTTTTAAATGCTTGTTTAGAGATAAAAACTCTTCTTACTCCTCAAGAACTATTGAAAGAGTTATTGGGAATAGAGGAGAAAATGGGAAGAGTTAGAATAAAAAAATGGGGACCAAGAATAATAGATATAGATATTCTTCTTTATGATAAAGAGGTAATTGAAGATGATAATCTAGCAGTTCCACATCCTTGGATGTGTGAAAGAAGTTTTGTGTTAGATCCTCTTTGTGAAATTGCTCCTAATGTAATTCACCCATTAAAAAGAGAGAGTATATTTAATTTAAAAAGAAAATTAGATTCAAATTTAGCTAAATAAAAAAACAGTTTCTTGAGAAAAATCTCAGGGAACTGTTTTTATTTTAAATTAAATAATATGAAAATATCTGTTTAATTCTGTGTAAAAAATATTTTTTATGACAATTATACAACTGGCCAATCTTTCTTGGTCTATACTTAATTTACTTAAATTAATCTTATTCCACATATTTATTAATTGATACTCTCTTATGTACTGTTCTAATAAAAATAGATATTCACTTTTTGAAAAGAAGTCTCCATATAGAATAACTTTACTATTACCAAGTATAGCAGAAACATTAATAATAGATTGAGCCATAAAAGAAGCACTTTTTCTAATCAGATTATTTATAGGGATAGACCCTTCATTATAACTTTCAAAGAGAGAATCTATTGAAAAATTTTTGAAATCTCCATTAAGTTTTTTATAGAGAATAGGAAAGTTTTCATGAGAAAAAGAGTTTTCTATCTCTTTTTTTATAGCTTGTATAGAAATTAAGCTTTCTAAACATCCACGTCTTTTACATACAGAACAGTACCCCTTAGTTGGATCTATGATAATATGCCCAATTTTAGCAACAGCATTTTCTTTAGCAGTATATAAATTTCCATCTTTAAATATTGCTCCACCTATTCCATGGATACTATATTTTATAAGGAAAAAATCCTTATCCTCAGGAAAGAAAAAGTTTTGAGCAATAGCTAGAGCTTTAACGTCATTTTCTATAAAGATAGGAAGATTTATTTTGAATGAAAGATATTCTTTTATTTTTATTTTTTCCTCAAGAAAGTCTTCTCCTACAATTCCCAATTCTTTATCTGTTGTTCCTTTAGCACTTATTCCTATTCCAATAAAATCATTAGTTGAAAGATAAGACTCTAAAATATATGTTTCAATAGCCTCAAAAATAGAATCTGCAAGTTCTTTGTTGTTAGATATTTTAGTTTCTATTCTCTTATAAAAAAGTAAAGAAGGTTTTAAATCTGAAATTACTATTTCACAAAACTCGCTAGATATATTAACACCAATTACTTTTTTTAATGAATAGTTCATATTAAGAGCTATTTCTCTTCTAGCAGGCATACATGGAAGACTTCCAGCAAAACAAGTTTCAAATTGT
>UQQO01000004.1 GCA_900543175.1 uncultured Fusobacterium sp. | reverse complement strand
CATTTCGCTGAGGGCTTCTAATATTCACTTCCAAATTACGTCAACTTGATGTTAGAGATAATATATTTTTACTTTAACTATTAGAATGATAAATATTTATTTCTTATTATAAGCAGAATAGATATTCATTATTTGCATCTCTGCTCCAATAGGTAGAGCATCTTCATCTATATCGAAAAGTCCATTGTGAGCTGGACTATCTATTCCTTTACTTTGATTTTTAACTCCTAAAGTAAAGAAAGCTCCTGGAGTATTTTCTATAAAATAGGCAAAATCTTCTACTCCCATATTAGCAACTTTTTTCTCATATATCTTATCTTCTCCTAAAAGTTTAGTTGCGTTTTCCTTAATTATATCTACCTCTTTATCATGGTTTATTAAGGCAGTATATCCCTCTTCTCTTATAAACTCTCCACTTCCACCAAATCCTTTTGGAATATTAGTGACTATCTCCTCTATTCTTTTCAATGCCATGGCTCTAACTTCTGGATTTAAAGTTCTTAAAGTTCCTACTAATTGCACTTTATCAGCTATAATATTCCCTTGAGTTCCCCCATTTATTGTTCCAATAGTTACAACTGCACTATCTCTAGCATCACAATTTCTACTTACTATTGATTGAAGAGCTATCATCACATGAGAGGCTACAAGAATAGCATCTACACCATCACTAGGGTAAGCTCCATGACAAGACTTCCCATAGATATTTATTTTTAAAGTATCTGATGAAGCATTCATAGCTCCATATTTTATTCCTATCTCTCCAGTAGGAAGGTATTCATCTACATGTAAACCAAAAACACAGTCTACATTTTCCAAAGCTCCCTCTTTTATCATAGGTTTTGCCCCTCCAACTGTCTCTTCTGCTGGTTGAAAGAAAAATCTTAAATTACATGGGGGAACAATTTTATTTTTAGCAAAATATCTTGCTACTCCCAAAGCTATTGTTGTATGTGCATCATGTCCACAAGCATGACAAACTCCCTGATTTTTCGATGAATAATCACATGTTTTTCTATCTTCTATTGGTAGTGCATCAATATCAGCTCTTAGAGCTATTGTATAGTCTTTATTCTCTCCCTCTATCTCAGCAATTACTCCAGTTTTAAAAACCTCTTTTTTATAAGAAATTCCCATCTCATCTAAATATTCACATATTTTATTCATTGTTCTAAACTCTTGTTGTCCTAACTCAGGGTGAGAGTGAAAATCTCTTCTTATATCAATAAGCCATTGTTTTTCATCTTCAACAAGTTTTTTTATATTAGCAATATCCATATTTTTCTCCTGTAATTTAATTAAATCTTATCTTACCACTCTTTCAAGAATTGTTATTCTCTTCTCTGAAGTATTTAATCTTGCCTTTGCTCCCAATGGCAAAGTAAGCATAGGTTCACTATGTCCAGTTTCAAAATTATATACTACAGGTTTATTTATTCCTAAGAAATAATCTTTAAAAACATCCAATAAAGGCATATCTTCTTCAGATGCTGGTGGACAATTTCTGAAATCTCCTAAAATTACTCCACTAACTTTTTCAAAGACTTTAAATTTCTTTAATTGATTTAACATTCTATCTATTTTATATGTTGGTTCTCCAACCTCTTCTAAAAACAATATTTTTCCCTCATATTCTAAATCATATTCTGTTCCTAAAGTCGCTATAAGAGTTGCTAAATTTCCTCCAACTATCTCTCCAATAGCTTCTCCTTCACATAATATTCCTAACTCTTTAGAAAAGTTTTTTAATTCATAATTTTCATGTTCAACCATTAAAACATCTACAAAATTTTCATATGTATTTAAATTATATTCACCAGAAAAATTACTTACTGCCATTGGCCCATGGAAAGTTATTAGTCCTGTCTTTCTTTGAATTGCCATATGTAATGTTGTAATATCACTGTATCCTATAAATATTTTAGGATTATTTTTTATAATTTCAAAATTAACTAACTCTATTAATCTATTACAACCATATCCACCTCTCATACATATAATTGCATCTATTTCTGGATTAGCAAAAAAATCATTAATATCTTTTGCTCTTAATTCATCTGTTCCTGCATAAGAAAACCATTGACTTTTTGTACTCTCTCCTAAAATCACTTTAAATCCCATACCTTCTAAATTCTTTTTTGCACTCTCTAAATTTTCTAGTGAAGTACAACTTGCAGGAGCTATCATTCCAATTGTTGCACCTTTTCTCAATCTTTTTCCTATCATAACAAAGCCCTCCATTATTATAATATTCAGAATAAAAGGCTGACAATAGAGTCTTTAATATCTAAGCCAACCTTTTTCTTCTCTTATTTAATCATTCCATTTAAAAGTTTTTCCATCTCTGCTCTTAATTGTTGACGTGTTCCATTCCAATGATTTACAACAATTGCAAAAGCTATTTTTTTACCATCTTTATCTATATATCCAGCATAAGATTGAACTCCACTCATACTTCCACTTTTAATTTTAGCATTTCCTGATAATGGAGTTTCTACTAAAAATTTAGCTACAGTTCCCTCTTTTCCTGCTATTGGTAAAAGATCAGCAAATCCTTTATTCGTTTTATCCATATACATCAAAACTTCTGTTAAAAATTTTGTTGATAATCTATCTGCACAAGAAAGTCCACTTCCATCATACATTACAAGAGAATCTATATTAATTCCTTTATTTTTCCAAAATTCAATAATATCTACCTCTTTTAATTTCAGTATCTCAAAAATATGTTCTGCATAATGATTGTCACTTCTTGTCAATAAAACTTTTAGTATCTCTGATAATGGTACTGATTGTGTAACTGCTAAAATCTCTCCATTCTTCAATTTTTTATTACTAACTCTTGAAGTAAACACTTTACCTGATACTTTTATCCCATCTTTTGTTAAGTTTTCCTTTAAATATTCACCTAAAAACATTGCTGGATCTGGAATATCACTATCTATTTCAACAGTTTTATTTTTAGGCATAACCCCTCTCAATATTCTATTATTATCAAATGGTACACCTCTTACATAAATATCCTTTTCTCCATTTTCTGAAATTGTTACTTTATTATCAAAAGTTAATCCTTTTATATTAGGTACAACTTTTTCAACTATAACTTTTTCATTATCTGATTTTAAATATATTGTATATAGATTATCAAAAATACTTATTCCATTTGTAATAGGTGCATAATCAGTTCCCATATCTTCCCATAGCCATTTTCCTGATATTCCTTCATAGCCAAACATATCATCTAAAACAACTATATCACCTTTTACCTCTTTTATTCCAGCTTTTTTTACTGCTAAAATCCACTCTTTTAAAAACTCATCTTGTTTTTTATCTATTCCATTAGAACCTAAAGTTGGATCTCCACCACCTTGAATAAAAAGATCTCCATTTAATATTCCTTTATCTGATATTTTCCCTTGATAAAGTAGTTTTGTTTCTAATTTAAAATCCTCTCCTAATACTTCATAAGCTGTTGCTGAAGTTACTATTTTCATTACAGAAGCTGGAATCAAAGGAACTTTTCCTTTATAATTAGCTATATTTTTTCCACTATTTAGATCAATAGCATAAAAACTAAAGTTTCCATACTCCAATATATCTGCCTGAACAAACTCTTGTACAGCTTTTGGTTGCTTCTCCTCTTTAAAAGTTGTTGATACAGTTGAAATATTGCTACATCCATTTAAAATAAATGCTGCTGCTATAGTTGATATAAGAACTTTTTTTACCATACTTCCCTCACTTAGTTAATATTTATTTATAGTTATCTACTTGATATTTTATCATATTAACTATTTTTTTCTATTTCCCAAATTATCTTCTTACTTGTTCACATTTATCAATAGTTTCCCTATTTTTTTAAAGATTCCTAATATTTTTTTATTCATATTTTATGAAATCTTCTAAAAATAAAAAACTACACCAACTATCTTAATATACTAAGATTTTAGGTGTAGTCTGATTTTTATTTTAATTTTTCTTGAACTTTTTTACTAGGGATAAATTTAACTGTTTTCTTTGGATAGATTTTCATTCTCTCTCTAGTTGCTGGGTTACTTATAACTCTAGGTTTTCTCTCTAAAATTGAAAAACTTCCAACATTAAGGAATTTTACTGTCTCTCCCTTTTCTAATAATTCAGTTACAGTTTCTAAAAGAACTTCAACATCTTTACTAGCTTCTTGTTTATACATCTTTTTCTCTGATAATTTAGAATATAAATTTATAAAACTTTTCTTATCCATTATTCATCTACCTCTACTTCATTAGCTACAACTTCATGATTAATAATTGCTAAAAGCTCTTTACCTGGCTTAAATTTTAATTTTGTTCCTGCTGGGATTTTAGTAAGTTTTTTTGTTCTTAGTTCAACAATATCTCTTTCTCTAACCTCTTTTATTGCAAAACTTCCCCAACCTTTTATTTTAACTTTTTCATCCTCTTCTAGTGCAGCAAACATTGTTTCCCAGAATAGATCCACTTTTTCTTTAGCTTCCTTAACTGAATTTAGTCCTCTCTTTTCCATATAATATTTCAAAAATTCTTTTTCTCCCATTTTAATCTCCCTTATTTTAAATTAGTTACTTCCCTTAGTTTATTATTCTTTAAAATGATAGTTTTTTATTTTTTTATCATTCTATTTGATAGTTTATTTTAACTTTTAAAACCTGTTCTGTCAATAAAAAATATCTTTTATTTCCATTTATAAACGAATATTATTTTTTATTTTAGTATTGATGGAGTATCTAAACTATAAACTATCTAGATATTCTTTTAATATATCAATATTATCTTCTATCTCCTCTTTTAAAAGTTCTGCAAATTTTTCTCCATGAGGTGTTAATTCCATCTCTCTATTACTAATTAACTCTATTTTTAACTCTTCACTTTGATTGTTCAAAGGAAAGATATAGATTTTTTCATTTTTTGATACCTTTTTATTATATTCTAAAACCTTATTTAATATCATAGTTGGACAAGCTACTGCTGCTAAATTTGCTGAACATAGAGCAATTTGAGTATCATAATCTCCAGTATAATAGAGATTATTTAGCTCTATTCCACTTTTTTCTGTATAATAATTTACAAGTTCATTTAAAGTACTTCCCTCAAAATTTCCTACAAATGGAATATCTTTTAGTTGTGAAAAATCTAATCCCTTTCTCATATTTTTTATAATTGTTTCATCTAATGAAAAATATTTTTCTACCATTTTTGCTGAAAGTAAGATATGCAGTTTATCATTCCCCAATGCCATTGTTCTAAATTGTGGATTTGTATGTGTATTAACTCCTACAAACATATCTATACTCCCCTTTAAAAGCATCTGCTCTAGCTCTCTTGTTTCATGTCTAACAAAAGATATTATCACATTGGGATATAGTTTATGATAAATTGGAAGAAGTTTTGGTAAAAGTATATTTATTCTTGTAGCATTTATACCTATTACCAGTTTTTCTATCTTATTTTCCTTTATATTTTCAAGTTGCATCTTTAATTTTTCCTCTAAATTCTCCATCTCTTTAGCAACTTTTAACATTGTTTTTCCCTCTTGGGTTAAAGATAATCGGGGTCTTCTTTTAAACAGAACAACACCATATTCATCTTCTAGACGTTTTATATGATCACTTACACACTGCTGAGTAACAAAAGAACGAGCTGCTGCTTTACTTATACTCATCTCTTCTGCTACAACTAAAAACATTTTCAAACTCGGTGTCATCCATATACCTCCTATATTAGATTTACTATTATAATATATCATAAAGATCTTTCTTATACAAGTTTATACTTGTAATAACATATATAAAAAACTGTTTTACTTTTTTACAATATTCTAATATAATACATTTATACAGAAGAAAGAGAAAAAATAAAAACATAATCCTCTACTTAAAAAACTTTTTTCAGTACATATTTAATTTATATGTTTCAATTTGAAATAATCTTGGAGGAGTATTATGAATAACAAAACTATGGAAGAAAGCAATCTTAATATCATTGAAAACATTACTAAAAAAATAATGAAAGATGAAGTTGATTTCAAAGTTGATAAAAATTTAGAAAATAATGATTTAACTAATTTAGATATAATTGAAAAATTTTGTGATAATAGTAAATTATCAAAATAATTACTTTGCCTCAAAAACGTTTTAATTTCATATAAGAGAAAGCCTGTGTCCCTAAACGCAGGTTTTTTCTTTATTTCTTGACAAATTCTATTCAAATATTTTATAATATTTTTAGATCTCTTTGCACTGCACAATATTCTTTAATTAGAATAAATATCTACAGTACAATCTGACAGGAGATAGATTTAAAATCTATTCCGGGCTGTATACAGCAACAGATGAATTTTGAATTTCAAACATCTGTGGGACAGAAAAAGTTCCATAGATGTTTTTTTTATAAAATATTAGAGGAGGAAAAAATGAAAAATTCTTCAAATGAACAAATCGCTATGAGAGTTTCTGCTGTTTCTATTATATGGAATATAATTCTCTCTTTCTTTAAACTTTTTGCTGGGATCTTTGCCCATTCTGGAGCTATGATATCAGATGCCATTCACTCAGCTTCTGATGTTTTAAGTACCTTTATTGTTATTATAGGTGTAAAAATAGCCAATAGAGAGTCCGATGATTCTCACCCTTACGGACATGAAAGAATGGAGTGTGTAGCTGCTATTATATTAGCTGTTATACTATTTATTACAGGGCTTGGTATAGGTTATAAAGGGATTCTTATTATCATGGGAGGAGATTATAGCCACCTTACTGTCCCTGGGCTTCTTGCACTAATTGCTGCTGTTATATCTATCCTTGTTAAAGAGGGAATGTTTTGGTATACAAGAGCTGCTGCAAAAAAAATTGATTCTGGAGCTTTAATGGCTGATGCTTGGCATCATCGTTCAGATGCTCTATCATCTGTGGGAAGTTTTGCTGGTATTCTTGGAGCTAGAATGGGATACCCTATACTTGATCCTATTGCCAGTGTTATTATCTGTGGATTTATCTTAAAAGCAGCCTTTGAAATTTTTATGGACTCTATAAATAAAATGACTGATGCTTCTTGTGATGAAGAAGTTATAAAGGAGATTAAAAATATAATTTTAAACCAAAAAGGAGTTATAAAAATAGATCAACTAAAAACAAGACTTTTCGGAGATAAAATATATGTAGATGTTGAGATTCAAGTAAATGGAGATATCTCTTTAAGAGAGGCTCATGATATTGCTCACAATGTTCATGACTCTATTGAAGAGCATTTCCCTAAAGTTAAACACTGCATGGTTCATGTAAATCCTGAAGAAAATTAAAAAGATGGGAAACTCTATTAACGAGTTTCCCATAAGCTTTTTTTGGCGTTTTCAGACAATTTAAATCTTACATCTTTTCTTGGATATATTATTTTTGGCTCTTTAGTAACTGGGTCAGCTATTCTTCTAGGTTTTTTATCTAGAATTTCAAAAGTTCCTCTATTCATAAATTTTACCTTATTATCTTTAATTACAGCCTCTGATATTGTCTCTAAAAAACACTCAATCTCTTTTATAGCCTCATTTACTGATATCTTTTCATCAAAATTTTTTTGATATAATTTTCCAAATCCTCTTTTATTCATCTATATCCCTCTTTCTGTTTATTTCATCTCTAAATTTTAACCCTGTTTTAAATTTTAATTTTTTCTTAGGTTCAGTATAAGAAAGTCCACCTTTTGGAGATACTACCTTTCTAGCAGCTACATTTTTCACTTCAAAAACTCCCCAATCTTTAAACTTTAACTCTCCTTCTAACTCTAAAGCCTCAAAAAAAGTGTCCCAAAAAATATCCATTCTCTTTTTAGCATCATTTAAATTTTTTAGTCCTCTCTTCTCTTTATAGAGTTTTAAAAATTCTATCTCTTTCATATTAGTCACCTCTCTAATTTCTTAAATACATTGTTCTAAAAGAATTTCCTTTTTCTTTTTTTATTTTTAAAATTTTTTTATTTTTGCTTTTTTGTGTTCTTTACTTTATAATATAATACAGAGAAATTCAATATTTTTTTATCCAAGGAGGAGTTTTTTGTGTCTTTTAACTTGTTAATTATTTTACTTATATTTACTTTATTTTTAAGTCTAGCTTTTTATTTTATTCTTACTAAAGCTACAATAAAACTTTATATAAAAGATAGATCACTAATAATAGCCCCTGATTCTTTAATTCACTGGTTTGACAAAAATCCTCTTAGAAATATAAAAATATTTTATCTTATACTTGATATTATCTGTACTGCTTTAACTTTATTTTTAATATTTACACTTTATTTTGAATAGAATGGAGGAAGAGATGGATATTTCTCTATTAGATATAAAAGATCATGTTAAAAAATATGCTGGAGCTATATCTAGCCTTGTAAACGTTGATGTAGGTGTTGTGGATAAAAATATGGTAAGAGTTACTGGAACAGGGTTATACAAGAATATAGAGGGTGTATCAGCCTTAGGAAGTGTGTATAAAAATACTCTTTTAACTGGAAAAACCAATATTATTGAGAATCCTCGTTACCATGCTCTATGTAGTGAGTGTTTAGATAAAAATAGATGTTGTGAAAAGCTTGAAATTGCAACGCCTATATATTGCAATGAAGAGATTGTTGGAGTTATTGGACTTGTTTGCTTTAACGATGAGCAAAAGGAAAAGATTCTCAAGGATATTGATGCTTACCTAAATTTAACAAAACAGATTGCTGAATTTATTGGAATTAAATTTTATGAATACCAAGAAAATCTGATGCAAAAAGATAGAGAGTTAACTTTAAATACTATTATTGATAATATGAGTAAAGGGGTAATAATCAGTGATTGCCACAACAAAATTACAAGGATAAATAGTATAGCTTCTAGAAAATTAAAGATAAATTCAAATATTTTAGGAGAATCTATGAAGCTTATTAGCCAAAATGATTCTCTTATGAATGAGGAGATTTTCACTCTTAAAATTAATAACAATGAATATAATGTTGCTGGAAAAATCATCCCTCTAAAATCTTTTAACAAGGTTAAAAGCAATGCTTTTATCTTTGAAGATGTAAAAAAAATAAGTAAAAATATAGTAGAATTTACTGGAAATAACAATATCATTACCCTTGATAGTATAATAGGATGTTCCAATGCTACTAAAACTTTAAAAGAGGATATTAAAAAGATTGCTACTACTAATTCAACTGTATTGATTACTGGAGAGAGTGGAACTGGAAAAGAGTTAGTTGCCCGTTCTCTTCACTCTCAAGGGGATAGAAGAGATAAACCTTTTGTAGTTATCAACTGTTCAGCTATTCCTGATACCCTATTAGAGAGTGAACTTTTTGGATATGTAAAGGGAGCTTTCACTGGAGCTAATCAAAATGGACGTATAGGAAAGTTTGAACTTGCTAATAGTGGGGTTATCTTCCTTGATGAGATAGGAGATATGCCTCTATACCTACAAGCAAAAATTCTAAGAGTTATACAGGAGAAAAAAATAGAGAGGATTGGATCTAATAAAAGTATAGATTTAGATATCAAAATAATTGCTGCAACTAACGTTGATCTGGAGAAAAAAATAACAGAGCAGAAATTTAGAAGAGACTTATATTATAGATTAAATGTAATCCCTATAAAACTTTTACCATTGAGAGAGAGAAAAGAGGATATTATCCCAATAGTTAATAATTTGATGAAGAAATATAATGTTCTTTCAGCTAAATATGTCCACTCTTTTGATGAGAATGTAAAAAATGCTCTACTAAATTATGATTGGCCTGGAAATGTGAGAGAGCTTGAAAATGTTATTGAGCTTATGATTAATATGTGTGAAAATAACGATATTTTAACTGCTGATCTTCTACCTGATAATATTTTAAATCAAGTTCCTAGTTCTAAATCTTACTTTAAAAATTTAGATTTAAATATTGATAATACTGAACTTGAAGATTTTGAAAAGATTGAAAAAGAGTATATTGAAAAAGCTCTTATTAAATATGGGGAAGATACTGAAGGAAAGAAATTAATAGCTAAAAAAATGAATATAGGGCTTACAACTCTATATAGAAAGATGAAGAGATTTAATATTAAAACTTATTCTGGTGAAACTTATTTGTAAATAATAAAAGCTATTATAAAGCAAAATTGCTCTATAATAGCTTTTTTCTATTCTCCCATTATTCCTGTCAATGCTATACCTAAAGGTGTTACAAGTAGTGGCTTATAAGTTTTTATTACTTTTTTCTTTAATTCTTTTTGGAAAACTGTTTCAAACTCACTAAAAGTGCAAGCCCCTCCAACTACATAAACTTCATCAACATCATAATCTTTTAAAAATCTTTTTACTATTGCAGCCATTTTTTCTACAACTGGTCTAACTATTTGGAAAACCTCTTTCTCTCTACTTTTATCTTTCTTTATCTTTTCAGCTTCATCAAAAGATACCCCATAGTTTCCTGCAATAACTAAAGACATATGAGTTCCACCTGTTGGCTCATCAGCTGTAAATATAACCTTTCCATCTTTTAAAATACTTATTCCTGTTGTTCCCCCTCCAACGTCAACAACTGCTCCATCTTTTATTTTTAAAACATGAGCTGCTGCTGAAGGTTCGTCAACTACTTTTACAACATCTATATCAGCTGACTCTATAACATTTACTATCGCCTTTACACTTCCACTCTCCACTCCAGGTGGGATAGCTGTAAAACCTTTTGTTATCTCTATTCCAAGCTCCTCTTCAAGCTTCTCTTTCATTCCTCTTACAATATCAATAGCCCCTCTAAAATCAACTACAATTCCATCTTTAACTACTGATGATTGATAAGTTGCTCCACCAATTGGATTTCCCTCTTTGTCTACTATACTCATTACTATATTGGCAGTTCCTAAGTCAACTCCCACATAGTACTCCTCTTTATCAAAATCTAAAACTGGATTTTCTATTGTTTCATCAAATCTTTTTATATATTCATTTACTTTTTCTAAGTCCATTTTTTCAGCCCCTTTTAATTATAAATGAAAATTGCTTAAAAAATCTTCATTTGGTGAATTTATATTTGTTGCAGCTATAAGCTCTTTTATCTTTAAGTTTTGTACTTTTACAACTGTATTTTTTACTGCTGAAGTATCCCCCTCAAATAAAACTACTCCCTTATTGCACATTCCTATCCCTATTTTTATAGTTAAAACTTCAACAGGACTTTCATCTTCTATAAAGTCAGCAGTTTCTATTGCTTGAACAGTATTAGAAAACTCTAACATTCCTAAACTTCTTACTCTCTCTGGGAATTTTATTGTTTTATTTAATTTTTTTACAAGATCTGCATCTACTCCACTTACAACTCTTTCAGTAATATATTTATACTCCTCTTGCTCCTTTAAATGAAGAATATGTCTTCTTAAACTTTCAATCTCCCCTTGATTTCCACTACATATTATCATATATCTACCTGGGCAGAGAAGTTTTGATACTTCTATATCTACATTAAAATTTTTAGTTATCTCATCAAAAACTAAAAATCCTGTACTTATATTTTTAAATTCTAATAAAACAAGTGATTTTTTCATCTTCTCCTCCCTCTATAATATCAACATATATAATTCCAAAACTTTTTTAAAATTGTATATACTGGTATTTTTTAATATAGGTGACTTTAAAAAAAGTCACCTATACTAAAATACTTTTATTTTATAGACAAAGCTCCAACTAGAACGCATCTTCTGTTTCTTGCAAAACTTCTTGCAGAAGTTAATCCTTCTCCAGTAGGTCCTGCTATTGTAAATGTAGTATGTCCCTCTCCACCTACTCCGATTCCTGCATATGAAGGTCCATTTTTTACAAGAATTGTTGTTTCCATTTCTCTTGCATATTTGCTAAGAATATCTATATTTTTAGAATGGATCATAGCTGTATGTCTTAATCCATGTTCTAATTCTTTAGAAACTTCTATTCCTTCTAGAGCATTTTTTACTCTAACTATAGGTAATATTGGCATTAATAGTTCTTTTTGTGCAAATGGATGATCTTTTGTAGTTTCAGCTATTATAACTTTAACTTCATCTCCAACTTGGATTCCTAAATCTTTTAAGATAACCTTTGCATCTCTTCCAACATAAGATCTATTAGGTGATCCTTTTGTTAATACCATTCCTACAAGTTTTTCTATAAGTGCCTCATCTTTTAATAGATAAGCTCCATTTTTTTGCATTTCAAATATTAAATAGTCAGCTATTGAGTCTACAGCTACTACTTCTTTTTCTGCTATACATGGAAGGTTATTGTCAAAACTACATCCTGCAATAATATCCTTAGCAGCTTTTTCTATATCAGCTGTTTCGTCAACTAATACTGGTGGGTTTCCAGCTCCTGCACCAATAGCTTTTTTACCACTAGACATTACACTTTTTACAACCCCTGGTCCTCCAGTTGCAACTAACATTTTTATATTAGGATTTTCCATCATTTTATTTGTATTTTCAATACTTGGTTCATCTATTGTAACTACAAGATTTTCTGGTCCTCCAGCTTTTCTTACAGCTTCATTTATAAGTTCAACTGTTCTTATTGAAGTTCTTTTTGCTCCTGGATGTGGTGCAAAAACAATAGAGTTTCCTGCTGCTATCATTCCAATAGAGTTACAAATAATAGTCTCACTAGGGTTTGTAGATGGTGTTATAGCTCCTATTACTCCATATGGAGAAAGTTCCATAACAGTAAGTCCATCGTCTCCACTATAAGCAAAAGCTTTCAGATCTTCTACTCCTGGAGTTTTAGCTATTGTAACTTCATGTTTTAATTTTTTATCAGCTACTCTTCCCATTCCAGTTTCACTTACACCAAGTTCAGCTAATTCTAAAGTGTAATCTTTTAAAGTTTCTCTTATAGAGTTAACTATTCTTTCTCTTAATTCAAGTCTTGAAGCAAAAAGAGTTGCTTGAGCTTTTTTAGCTGCTGCTATAGCTTCATCCATAGAGTGGAAAACTCCATTTTTAGCTTCACAACAACTGCAAGCTTCCTCTTTATTTTCAACTTTTTTTAATTCTTTCATTAGCATAGCAACTATAGCTTCCATGTTATTAGTATCTAAATTCATTTTCTTTCCTCCTGCTATTCAGCTTGAAAAGCTTCAACACAAGCTTTTGCCACTGTCATATCCTCTTCAACTGTTCCTCCACTAACTCCTACAGCTCCAACAATCTCTCCATCTCTTTTTAATAAGCAACCTCCTCCAAATACTATATATTTAGAATCAGATTGTAATCCATATAGAGATCCTCCTGGCTGAACTAACTCTGCCAATACTGATGTTTCAATCTTCAAAGCTGCTGCAGTATAAGCTTTTTTCTTAGCTATTTCCACACTTGCAAGAAGAGCATTGTCCATTTTTTCCTCTAATATTAAATTTCCCTCATTATTTACAACAGTGAGTACAAAATCTAAATTTAACTCTTTAGCTTTTTTCTCTCCTGCTAAAACTATTCTTTTAGCTTCTTCTAAAGTTAATTTTTTCTTTTTCTCTTCAACAGTTAATTTTTCCATTAAAGTTTTTGAAATATGTTTTACAGCTACTTCATCTTCTACAACTCTTGCTAGTACAAAGAGTATATCAGAAACTCTATTTACATATTTTAAAATCTCTGGTTGTAAATTTTCCTGTTCATTGAGAGCAATTATTCTTCTTTCACTTCTTCTTACAACAGTTCTAGCTACATGAAGTACAGCTGACTGAATATCTTCTCCTGGTATAAGAAATTTATACAATGGAAGAAGTTGTTTTGAATAATTATCAATATATTTTTCTAAGATCTCTATGTCTGAGATCTCTATCTTCTCTTTTAACTTATTTATACCATTAGCATCACTTGCTAAGTAAGCTGCAACTACTAGGAATTTCTCTTGTATCATATATAGAATATCTTTTATCTCTTTATTTTCTACAAAAGCTCTTGCTACTCCTATAAAAGCTGCTGCCTCATCTATACTTCCATAGGCATCTACCTTTAAACTACTCTTTGATATTCTACTTCCACCAAAAAGTCCAGTTTCTCCAGCATCTCCCTTTCTAGTATAAACTTTCATTAAATTGGTATAGACCTCTTTCAATTTCTATCACCACCTAGCTTTGCTCTATAGTATCTATTATTGCAACAATAGCAGAATCAATTGGAACTTTTCTATCTTCACCAAAAGCATACATAGATACACTTCCCTCAGTTACTAAAACTTGATCCCCTATTCCTGCTCCAACACTATCTATGCTGACTAACTCTTTTCCTGAAATTTGTCCATTCATATCGATGGAAGCAACAATGAGAATCTTCTTTCCATTCAATCCTTCATCTTTTGTGGTAGATACTATTTTTCCAACTACTTTTGCTAAAAACATATAACCAACTCCTGATTATTCAGCTATTTCAAAAACAATACCATTGTTTTCTGCTTTTTCTTTTGCTAATGTTGTAACAATACTATTTTTTGATATTATGATTCTCTTATTATGAAAATCAAATATATCATCAGCAGTGATTATCTTTTTTTCCTTTAAAGAGTATACATCTTTAAATCTTCTATTCATAACATAGTCAGATAATTCATTGCTCTTTACAAAAATTATTCCATAACTTCTTAATTTTTCTATATTAAAGTTAATTTGGTTCCCATAAGCTGTTTTACTATCTGCTATACATGAATCATACACTGCAATTATCTCTTTTTGAGCTAATAATGCTTTTGAAATAAGATAAGTTGCTGCATTATCTCTAATTCCAACAGCAATCTTTGCACAGCTGTTTTTTGTTAATAATGGAAGAATTATTAGATCATTATCTTGTAAAAACTTTCCACTATTTTCAATAGTGAAGTCTGATACAACCTTAAAATCTGAAAATCTTTTCTCCCCTACAACTGATTTTCCTGCTTCTGAAAAAACAACTTCTAAATCATACTCTTTAGAAATTTTTTTTAGTTCTAGCATAACCTGTTCTAGGTTTCCATTCCCCCCATTGATTATAACCAAACTTCTGTTTTTTTCCTTTTTAGTAGGTGCTTCTTGCTCTTCCAATCTTTTTAAGACCTCTTGAACAATATAATCCACCATTTTATCAAAGTCCATTTTTCACCCCTCACAGGGTTTCTTATATAGAAAGGAGTTTAAAAAAACTCCTTTCTCAATTAATCCCTTATTATTTTTACAAAGTCGTTATTTTTTAATCCAGCAGCATTAGCTTCATCCATATCTAAATGGATCTCTTTAGCCATATTGCTACCTACTCTCATCAATACATTATAGAAAACTGTTTTTCTCTCTCCAGAAGTTTCCACTTTCACTAGATCTCCATCTTTATAACCTCTAATATCAGCTATAAATTTAGGCATATGAATGTGTCTTCCTGCTACTATAACTCCTTTATCTTTAATAACTTCACCTTTTGGTCCAATTATTTTTATTCCAGGAGTTCCTTCTAATTTTCCTGATTCTCTAACTGGTGGTTTTACCCCTAGTTTAAAGCTATCACTTATTGATATTTCAACTTGTGTTTCTTTTCTAACTGGTCCAAGAACTCTTACACCATCAAACTTACCTTTTGGTCCAACTATTGTAACCTTTTCTTCAGCTGCATATTGTCCAGGTTGTTTCATATCTTTCATTCTTGTTAAAGTGTGACCAGCTCCAAATAATATCTCAAGGTCATCTTGAGAAAGGTGTATGTGTCTATTAGATACCCCAACCACCACATCATCAGATATTATCTCTTGTAACACCTCTCTCAAAATGTTTTCCATAGATTTCATTTTAACTCACAACTATTTAACTAATTTTGGTAATAATTTTTCTGTATCAGCATGTGGTCTAGGGATTACATGGATAGATTTAACTTCTCCAACTCTTTCTGCTGCTGCTGCTCCTGCGTCAACTGCTGCTTTAACTGCTCCAACGTCTCCTCTTACCATTACTGTAACTAGTCCTGATCCTATTTTTTCATATCCTACTAATTCTACGTTAGCTGATTTAGTCATAGCGTCTGCTGCTTCGATTGCTCCTACAAGTCCTTTAGTTTCTATTAATCCTAATGCGTTTCCCATTTTTATTCCTCCTCAATTTTTTTAGTTGTTGTTTTTGTTCTTCTTGTTCTTGTTGATCTCGTTCTAGTTTTCTGTGTTGTTATTTTTTTTTTACAGAATCAGAACTTTCCACTACTGCCTCTACTGGCTTTACTTCTTCAACTTTTTCAATTACTTCTGGTGCTTTTTCCTCAACTACTGGAGCTGTTTCCTCTTCTGGTACTAGTTCTTCAACTTCTACCATTTTAGCTACTTCTTCAGATGGTCTTGCAATAACTAATTGACTAACTACTGTTGTCAATCTTTCTGCTGCCATTACTGCTGCATCAACTGCAGCTTTTACTGCTGAAACTTCACCTTCGATTTTAACAGTTACCATTCCTCCACCTTTTGTAAGTTCATAATCTATGACTCTTACATTAGCAGCTTTCACTGCTGTGTCGGCAGCTTCAATAGCACCAACTAATCCTACTACTTCTATCAATCCAAGTGAACTTATCATCATCTTCCTCCTGTCATCTCTGGGATAATAAATGGATTTCCTTTTATGAGTCTGGCTCCATTTACCCCCACAGCTCTAAGGATACTCACATCACTATCTACATTGTATTTAAATAATGGTCTGTCTTTTTCTAATTTTTCTTGATATAGAGTTACCTCTTTTTCACTAATACCTATTCCAACTCCTAATTTTGATTCTCTAGAAGCTTCATATCCTAAGATATTTGCATCATTTTCATCTTTAGGAACTAAAATATATGGTATCTCTTCCTCTTCAATTCCCCAGAGGATGTTACTTAATTTTTGATCTATATCTATTTTAGAGCTATAAAAAATGCTGATTCCAACTTTTTCTTTTTTAGCTATATTTCTTCTTAACTCCTCTACCATGACTATTCCTCCTCATAAGATAAGGCTAGTCCAGTAGCAACTGCATTTCTTGGTCCCTCTACTCCTCTGATATTTCCTCTTCCTGCTACTACTCCATAGTATGAAAGTTTTTCTGTAACCATTTGAGGAATTTCAAAGTCTAAAGCTGAACCTCCAACTAGAACTACATGATCTATATCTCTTATATTTCCACTTGGAGTAACTTTTTTCAAAGCTCTTACTGCATTTACTACAAATACCTTTTCTTTTGCATCTCTTCTTACACTTTTTATCTTTTCAATAGTTTCATCTATATCTAGAGGAATCATTTGCCCCTCTTTTAAGATTACTACTCTTGCAAAAGTTCTTGGATCTAGTGGTTCTTCAAAGAATTGAACACTTCCATCTTCGTGTCTTATATTGAAAAGGCTTTCTACTTTTGCTAAAGGATATTTTTTAATATCTTCTGCTAAATCAAAATTATCAAGTCCAAGCTCTTTATCTATCAGCATTGTTACCATATTTCCTGCCCCTGCTAAGTGACAAGAAAGAATTTTTCCATCTTTTGTTATAACTGAAGCATCTGTTGATCCTGCTCCCATATCTATAATTGCCAAAGGTTTATTTGTTCCTGGAGTTGTTAAAGCACCGATAATAGCCATCTCTGCCTCTACTCCTCCTACAACAACTTTCTTTTGCATCTTTTCTTGAAGATCAGAAGCTATCATTTGCATTTGCAATCTATCTGCTTTTACCATAGCAGCTAATCCTATAGCATTTTCCATAGAAAATTCTTCAGCTATACCACCTTTTACTTTTTTAGGTACAAAGGTATTTACTGCAAGTAGATCTTGAATTTTTATATTTTTAGGATCTTGCTCTGTAAGTTGTGCCATTACAATTCTTACTTTTTCAAGCATTCCTCCAGCATTAGTTCCTGTTTCTCCCCAAATATCTACTACTGGGAAACAAGTTTCTAAAGCTTCCATGATCACTTCAGCACCTTTATCTACCTCAATCTCTCTATTCTTTGCCATACCTGCTATATGGATTTTTCCAGCTGGTATTACTCTTGATTTTACATCTCCCTTAGGAGTTTTTATTACTACTGCTGATCTATTTCCAATTAATGCCCTAGAAATAGGTACTATCATTTTTGTCTCTTCAGAAGTTAGCTTGAATAAAGTAGCTATTCCATATGGGTTTGATAGCATAGAGATAACCTTTCCTTTTTCGGCTACCTCTAATGCTGTCAACATATTTACTGGGATTTTTTCAAAGTGCAATACTTCATCAACTATTGGTATCTTCTTATTCAGTCTATTATTTATTAGAACTGCATCATCTTTTTGAACTACTGCTCCTCTTATATCTACCCCTTTAGCTGTCATATCATTGATTTTTCTAGCTGCATCCTGAAAATCTATATGTTTTGGTATAAGAGCGATTACCTCTTTTCCTGATAGTTTCTCATCTATATTGTCTAAAAGAACAGATATACCTACTCCTATTCCTGCTCCTCCTGGAGTAGTAGGATTATGACCTATCATTGTAGATTCAGTTATTATAGTTTCTGTTATAGTTTCCATAGCAACGTCACCTATAACAGGAGCTGCTTCATTTATTCTTACTAAAGAAAGATCTTTCATATCTCTTCCAGCAGCGTTAAAGGCTTTTTGTAAAGAGGCAAATACACCTTTTACATTCTCTTTTGTTCCTTTAATACCAGTAGTTTTTACTATTCCACTACTTAAGACATTTATCTCTTTACCATTTACTTCAGCAAGAGTACTTTCAGTTGTTGCATTTCCTATATCTATTCCTACAATAAGCTTCATTTTTCCTCCTAACAGGGAAAGATTAGTCTTTTCTTAATCTGTCTCTTTTTTCATATAATTCTGCTGCTTCTCTTATAAATTGAGCATTTACAGAAGCATGATATTTAGTTTCAAGTTCATCAGCTATTGCTAATAACTCCTCTTTTGTTGATCTATATGGTCTTAAAGCATTGTATATTTCAAGAATTCTTGTATCAGGAACTGCTATAAGTTCTGAAGCTCTTCTTAAGTTTCTAGCAAAAGAGTGTCTATTTACACTTTCAGCTACTTGAGCTTGCATCTCTAGAGTTTCTGGAGCTATTCTACAGTCAGCTGCTCCAATTGTTCCATTCATTACATTTTCCATTGTAAATTCTTCAAGTTTTTTTCCAGTTGCAGATCTAACTACGTCAGCTTTCTTTTGGCTTAAAGGATAATCCTTACTAGTAGTTTCTCCACAGTTAGTTGTTGCTGTATTTGAATTGCTTTCTCCTTTTGCCATAGAAAGCATTACTTCTCTTATCATTTTTTCTAGTAATTGTTGGTCCAAATTAATTCACCACCTTAATTATTTTTATTTAAAAATAGGTTTTAATTCTACTGGTTTTGCATTTACTACAACGTGTTCAGTTTCTTTTATGTGTAATAATGCTGCAATAGCTTGATATTTAGGTCTTGCCATTTGGTCATTCATTTGAGGAACTGGTTTTGGAGTTTCTCCTTTTGCATATTTAGCAGCATTTTTTCCAATCATTCTATAATGCTCTCTTTGTAATAATGGAGCTTGAGGGAATAACTCAAGGTTAGTTAATGGGAATAGATCTTTTTGGTGAATAACTGTTGTTCCTTTAGATTGAATTCCTATTCCTATTCCTGATCCACTTAATTTAGCTCCGTCATTTGCAAGGATTGAAACGTCTGAAGTTCTTAAAACTCTTATTACTCTTGGAGTAAGTCCTTCCTCTTCTATACCAGCCATAAGTTCTCTTAAAACGTCAGCATGAGGTATATGAGTTATAGTTTCAGTTTGATATTTTCCAAAAGCAGCTGCAACAGCTATTATAACTTCGTCACTTCTAGTTCCTTTTTTAGCTTCTCCAACTTCTACTAATTCTAGATTTCCTTCTCTTTTTTCTACTTCTTTTTTAACTGGTTCTGCAGGAGTAGCAGAAGATTCTCCAGCATATCTCTTTATAACTTCTTCAATGATTCCTCTGATTTCATTTTCGTTCAATTGCATCTTTTACCCCCTAAACTATTTGATTTTTGATGCATCTACTGCATTTCCAATATTTGATAGTTCTTCCCATTTTTCAGCAGTAATTTGATATCCAGTTCCTGGTCCTGCATAGTCGTTTCTATCATTTACAGCACTGATTACATTAAAGTCTTTATCTAATATTGCTGATGTATGTAAGTGGTCTCCAGCAACTCTAAGTTTCATTAGTTTTAATAAATCTGATGCAACATCATCAAATCCTTTAGTTTTAAGAGCTTTTACAACGTCCATTCCTGTAATTCCTCTTTCCATCATTTCAGTAGCAGCTTTCATGTCAGCAACCATATCTCTTTCTGGCATATCTTTACTTCCATGTGCATATGTAGCAGCTTCTACTTCAGCATCTGTAATTTCAGGAAGTCCTAAAGCTTCGAATACAGCTTGAATTGCTCTAGCAGCTTTATTTCTAACTCTTACTACATCTTCTTCTTTTACTGGTTTTAATCCAGCATCTATTCTTAAGTCTCTTTGAATTATATTCCAGTCATCATAGTCTTCAGCATCCCAGTTTGATCCAGCAAACATATTGTCATAGTTAGGAGTTGAACTATATCCTGAACAGATAAAGTCAGTTCCTGGTATCATTTGCATTAGTGATCTTGCTACTCTTCTTAGGTCTGAATGTGTAAATGTTTGGTCATTACTTGAAGCACATTCAAGGTCAAGCATCATAGCTACTAGGTTTTCAGCAAGAATTTCTCTTACTCCTCCTGGTACAGCTCCTGGTACTCCAACACAACTTACTGATCCATTTTGAATTCCTTGTACTCCTGCACCTTTAGTTATAAATAGGCAACGAGCTTCTAGATATAACATTGAACATCCTTCAGCATATCCCATTAGAACTTCTGATCCACTTCCTGAAGTGTATCTCATTTTTAATCCTCTTGAAGCATAAGCTGATGCAAGGAATGATTTTGACCATGGAGTATCGTCTCCATCTATAAATACTGGCTCAGTTCCATAAACTGATACAGTTTCTGCATAAGCTGTAAGTCCTCTCATTCCTAGTAATAATTCTGTTGCTTCTTCAACAGAACATTGAGTTAAGATTCCAGGTCTTCCAACTTGTGATCCAACTAGTAAAGATATTGCATTGAATGGAGCATATCTTGTAACAGCAACTGTAGTTTCTTCTTCAGCAAATCCTCTTAAAGAAGCTTCTGCTGCGTCAGCTGCTATTTGAACTGGGTTGTCTTTAATATTAGTTACGTGACATTGGTTAGATGGAGTTTTTCTAGCTCTCATTTTGTTAACTGCCATCATCATTTCTAATACAGACATTTTTCCCATTACTTCAGCAACTTTTGCTGGAGTTAATGATAGAGTGATTTTTAAGATTTCATCTCTTGATACATTTATATCAACTAATTTTCTAGCTATTTCTAAAGAGTCCATAGCCATTACTTTTTCAACATTTTCAATTACGATTCCATAATCTGCGATAAAGTAGTCTAGTAAGTCAAAGTCTTCTCTTTTCTTTCCGTCAAGTTCAACTATTTTTCCATTAACTACTTTTACACTTGGTTTAGGGTCTAGAGGAGAGTTCATTGCTATTAACCCTACTTCAGGCCACTCTTTTACATATCCATCTTTATTTACAGGTCTATTACCTAATACTTCAAAACGTTTAGATCTCATTCTAACCTCCTAATTGATTTTCAGCTTTCAACTATTTTACTTAATTTTAGATATATGGGTGTGATGCTGATGGAGCTGGTCCTCCTAAAGTTTCAAGAAGTTTAACTCCTACTTCTTTAGCTGCAAGTATCGCTTGTCTAACTGCTCCAGAATCTCCACATATTGCTAAAATAACTTCGTTTGAGAAGCTAGTTCCTTTAGCTGGTGATGAGTAAGCAAGTACTTCTACATTAGCTGCTTTTAAAGCTGTATCTGCTGTAACTACTCCAATTGCTGCTGGTGCTCCAACGATTATTCCAAATGCTTTTCCTAAAGGTGCTCCAAATGCTTTATTACATGCATATGATGCTCTTGCTGTATATTGAAGTTCTATATGTCCAGCTGGGTTTCCATAAACATCTCCGAATTTTTCAGTTACTGCTGCTATTGCAACTTCAACTGCTCTTCTAGCATCTGATACATCTTCAGCTCCAAATAGAATTAAAGATCCGTGTCCTGCTCCTCCTTCTGTATCTCTAGGAAGTTCTATACTGATTACTTCTGTATTTGTAGCTTTTACTGCTTCATCTGCCGCCATGATGAAAGGTCCTGCCCCTGTTCTTGCTCCAAGAATACCTATTGAACGATATTTTTTGTCTATTCCCATAGCTTCATGAAGTGCTGGGTCTACGTTAGCAATTACTAATCCAATTCCATTTCCGTGAGTAGTAACTCCTACAAATTCTGTTAAACGGCACTCTCTTTTTGCAGGTGCACAAGGTGTTTCACCCTTTTTATCTTTTAGTTTTTCCATAACTTCTGCCATCATTTTTTCTACTAACTTATCTTGCATTAATTTTTACCCCCCTTTAATTGATTTTTTATATAAAAAGGCTATTTTTAAGTTATCGCTTTAATTATATTAAGATAAAATGTCACATTAATGTCATATTTAACTTTTTTTGACACATGTTAAAACACTTTTCTAAAAATATCTTTTAAATCTTCAACATTGACTTTTCTAATATTTCCACCTGTACAAATATCATTTAAAGCTGTTTCAGCCATTTCAGGAATAAGTTTGTTGTATTCAACTTCATCAATTCCCATATCTTTAACTCTAGCAGGTATTCCTAATTCTCTATTTAAGATTTCCACTGCTATTGCTAAACTTTCTGCTCCCTCTTTAACAGAACTACAAGGTAGTTCTAATTCTTTTGCTATCTCATAGTATTTTTGAGCAGTTTCCATATCTTCACCATTAAATCTAATGATATATGGAAGTACTACACCATTTGATCTTCCATGTGGTTTGTGGAATTTTCCTCCTATTGCATGAGCAACACTATGGTTTATTCCTAAACCTGATTTTTCAAAAGCTATTCCTGCTATACATGATGCCTTTGCCATTTCAACTCTAGCATCTCTATCCTCTATATTTCTGTACATTTTTAAAAGATTTTTAAAGATACCTTTTATTGCTGTCATAGCATAGATTTGTGTATGAAAATTTGCTACTGAACAACTATATGCTTCTATTGCATGTGTTAAAGCATCTATTCCTCCATCTGCAACTACAGATTTTGGAAGTGTTCTTGTAAATTCTGGATCTAAAATAGCTATTTTAGGCATCATCTCTTCATCTTTTATAGGAATTTTTACACTATTTACTGTGTCAGTTATTACTGCATATGAAGTTACTTCTGATCCTGTTCCACTTGTAGTTGGTATAGCTATTACTGGAATATCTATTCCTGTTCTCTTTAAAAAATATCTTACTGCTTTAGCTGAATCAAGAGTTGATCCCCCTCCTACTGCAATAATAGTTTCTGGAGAAAAATCAATTACTTGATCTAATGCTTTTTTTACAGACTCTAATGATGGGTTCATTTCTACTCCATCAAAAATATCATACTGAATATCTGATTTTTTTAAAGCATCTTCAACCTTTGCAATCAATCCAACTTTTACCATCATAGCATCTGTTATAATAGTAACTTTTTCACATTTTAGTTCTGCAAGTATGCTTTTTATATCAGCATCAGCATAAACTTCAGTTGTTACTTTAAATACTTCCATTTTTCAACCTCCTTATAAAAAAATAGTTGCTATATTTTTAATATTCATATAATATAGTATTAGAGCAAATTGTCATTATAATGTCATTTCCTCTATTTTATTATTTAAAAATTAAACATTATTTCGCTATATTTAGGAGTGGGCAAACTATGAATATACATAAAAAAATTGCTGCTTTTAACACTTTAATCTTTATTATTTTTTATATTGTTATATTGTATCTGTTAAGAGCTTCAATTACTGTAAATAATATTCTTGTGATAAAATTAATTGTACTGTCTATTTTATTTTTTTTAGTATCTGTTTTTGTTAATAAATTTGCACTTTTAAACTTGTATAATCTTTTAGATAAGTTTGAAACTGTCCTTTCTGAAATTAATAAAAAGTTTGTCAGCCAACTTAAAGATGACTTTTTAAATTTAGAGGATTGTTTCTATAAAGTTTTCTCCTCTGTTAAAACAGATATTTTAGATATCTTAGTTAAAGAGGGGGAAATTAAAAGAGAAAAAGAGAAGGCAGAAGCATTAAGTGAAAAATTAAGACTACTTAATAAAAATCTTGAAGATATGGTAGAACAGAGAACAAAAGAATTAAGTTTCTCAAAAGAGGTAGCTGAGTCAGCCAATAGAGCTAAAAGTGAATTTCTTGCTAAAATTAGCCATGAGATGCGTACACCTTTAACTCCTATAATTGGATATTCAAAACTACTTTTAAAAGAGTATCCAAATTCAGAGATAAAAGATAAATTAGATATTATTCATACATCTGGAGTTAAGCTTCTTAATTTTACAAATGAACTTCTAGATTTCTCTAAAATAGAATCTGGAAAAGTGGATCTTAATTTTGAATCTTTTAGTGTTAAAGAACTTTTCCAAGAGATATTCTATGAACATAATTCCCTAGCAGCAACTAAAAATTTAAAATTTGAGATTAAATATGATAAAAATGATACAACAATTTATTCTGATAAAATGAAAATCTATGAGATAGTAAAAAATCTTATTCACAATGCCATTAAATATACAAATAAAGGTTTTGTTTTCTGTGAAGTTAATGTAAATAGTAATTTCCTTAATTTTAGTGTATATGATAGTGGTATAGGCATATCTAAAGATCATTTAGACTATATTTTTGAAAGCTTCGGACAGATTAATAAACATTCATCTGGAGCTGGTCTTGGACTTAGTATTACAAAAAAATTAGTTGAAATTCTTAAGGGTACTATTACAGTTGAAAGTAAAGTTATGGTTGGAACTACTTTTAATGTAAGTATCCCTATTGAAGTATTTGAAAAGAAAAATGAAAATTTCTCAGTTATTCTTACAAAGTTATTAAACTCTAATAATCCAAGTATAAAATCTATACTATTAAAAAGTATTTTAAAATTCCCAATTAGATTAAAGAGTTTAAAAGAAGCTTATAAAAAACAAAATATTGAACAGATACGTGAGATAAATCATTTAATTCTTGGTACTTATGGTAATCTAAATCTTACATTAATATATGACATGTCTAAAAAGATATCTGAAGAGTTAAAGAAAAATCCAGTATCTTTTGATACAATACTTTATTGTATTGAAGAATTAGAAAGAATGACTCACACTATTGATTATAGCGAATTATTTAATATGTATCTTCAATTTAATACTAAACAGATTAAAATTTTAATTGCAGAAGATGTTGAAGAAAATAGAGATTTCTTAAAAGCTGTTTTAGAATCTCCACTTATAAGTGTTACTTGTGTAGAACATGGTCTTAATGCTTTAAAGGCTATGAAAGAAAAGAAATTTGATGTAGTATTTTTAGATATCCATATGCCTGTTATGGATGGATTACAAACTATATCTCATATAAAAGCTAATGAAGAATTAAAAAATACTCCTGTTATTGCTCTTACTGCTCAAGCTATTATTGGAGATAAAGAAAAATATCTACCTTATGGTTTTGATGGGTATATTACAAAACCTATCAATGAATCTGTTTTATTTAGTTATTTAGAAAAATTTATATTTGCTAAGAAAAAAGGTGATAATAATGATTAAAGTCCTAACAATAGAAGACTCTGAAGAAACTAGAGATATTCTAAAGATAATCTTATCTGAAGAAAAAAGTATTAAGTTCTTAGAAGCTGCTTCTATTAAAGAGGGAATGGAAATTTTAAAAAAAGAAACACCAGAAATAATACTTCTTGATCTTTCTCTACCAGATGGAAATGGAAGTTATGTTTGTGAGCAGATAAAAAGTAATCCAAAATATTTTGGTTCTCCTTTTATTCTTGCTTTAACTGCTGAAACATCTCAAGAAACTGTAAACAAAACTTTAGAAATGGGTTGTGATGACTATATAAAAAAACCTTTTGATTCTAAAGAGTTATTGATAAGATTAAAAAAATTTCTTGTGAGAGTTCCTCAAAATAAAGATATTCTTACATATGGAAATATGAAACTTTTTTCTTCAGATAAAACTATGCTCTATGAAAATGAGCCTATTGAACTTTCTAAAAATGAGTTTGAACTTCTATCTTATTTTATTGTTAATAGAGGTTTACTTCTTACAAGAGAAAATATTTTAAATCATGTTTGGAAGGAAAATTTTGATATAAGTGATAAAGCTGTTGATCAATGCTTAAAAAGACTTAGAAAAAAACTACCTATTTTAAATGAAGTTCTAATATCTAAAAGAGGGTTTGGCTATATTTTAAAATAAAGGAGAAGTTAAATGGAAAAGGGGAAAAATATATCAGATGATTTTTTAGATATAGAGTTCTTTCAAATTTTACAAAATAGATTTGCTGAAGAGTTTGGAATAGCTAGTGTAATAACTGATATAAATGGATTACCAATTACAGAACCTAGTAATTTTACTGAATTTTGTAGTATTCATACAAGAGGAAGTGAAGTTGGATTTAAAAAATGTATGCTCTGTGATGCCTATGGTGGAGCTAAAGCAAAGGCTTTAAAAAAACCTGTTGTCTATCGTTGCCATGCTGGACTTATAGATTTTGCAAGTCCAATTATTATTGGTGATAAGCTCGTTGGATGTTTTTTATGTGGGCAACTTCTCTCTGAAAAACCTAATGAGGAAAAATTTAGAAAAACTGCTCATGAAATCGGAGTAGATGAGGATATATATATTGAAGCTGTAAAAAAAGTAAAGATTCTTCCATATGAAAAGATTGAGTATGCTGCAAATTTTCTATATGATATCTCTTCTAAAATCTCTAACTTTAGCTATCACCAAAATACAGGTATTTTAGCAAATAATCTATGTCGTTCAAGTATAGATGGATTTTCAGATTTCTTAAAAGATATAGATATTTTTGATTTAAAAAAAAGTAAGAAAATTTCTATTTTTTCAAAACTCTATTCAACTCTCTTTAAGAAAACTTTTATTACTGAAAAGAGAATATATCAGTTAGATAAAAAAATTGATATCTGCTTAAATGAACTAGATAAAATCAGTGATAAAGTTAAATCTACTGAAAGGAATTTTAAATACTTTAATATAAGTCATATTTCAAAAAAACCTTGATTTTATTCAAGGTTTTTTCTAGCTAGAATTAAGATTTTCTGTTATACTAAATAGAATAATTAATATAAGGAGATAAATTTAATTTTATGAGTATTTTAGATGTTTCAAATGTAAGCCATGGATATGGTTCAAGAGCAATTCTTGAAAATGCCTCTTTCCGTCTATTAAAAGGGGAACATATAGGACTTGTTGGGGCAAATGGAGAGGGAAAGACAACTTTCTTAAATATAATAACTGGAAAATTGTTGCCAGATGAAGGAAAAATCTCTTGGTGTAGACATATTACAACTGGATATTTAGATCAATATAGTACTTTAGAAAAGGGAAAATCAATAAGAGATATTCTTCGTTCTGCCTTTGCTCATATGTATGATCTAGAACAAGAGATGATAGGTATATATGATAAGATGGGAGATTGTACCCCTGAAGAGATGGATGCTCTTATTGAAGAGGCTGGAGAGATTCAAAGTATCCTTGAAGATGGAAATTTTTACTCTCTGGATTCTAAAATTGAGGAGTATGCTGCTGGGCTTGGACTAACTGATATAGGTTTAGAACGTGATGTGTCTGAACTTTCTGGGGGACAGAGAGCTAAAATTTTATTGGCTAAAGTTCTACTTGAAAATCCTATGATTCTTATACTTGATGAGCCTACTAACTTCCTAGATGAAAACCATATAGCTTGGCTTAAAAATTTTCTACAAAATTATGAAAATGCTTTTATCTTAGTTTCTCATGATATTCCTTTTTTAAATGATGTTGTAAATGTTATCTACCATGTAGAAAATGCTGTTTTAACTCGTTATACTGGAGATTACTATCAATTTAGAGAGATGTATGAATTGAAGAAAAGACAGATTGAACAAGCATATAAAAAACAACAGAAAGAGATTGCTCACCTTAAAGATTTTATTGCTAGAAATAAAGCTAGAGTTGCCACTACTAACTTAGCTAAAGACCGTCAAAAGAAACTTGATAGAATGGAGATTATAGAGATAGCAAAAGAAAAATTAAAACCTGAATTTGAATTTACATCTGCTAGAACTCCAAGTAGAGAGGTTATTACAGCTAAAAATCTTGTTATTGGTTATGATGAACCTCTTACTAAACCTCTAAACTTTACTGTTGAAAGAAATCAAAAAATTGCTATTAAAGGTGTAAATGGACTTGGAAAATCAACTCTTTTAAAAACATTGTTAGGGATTATAAAACCAGTAGCTGGAGAGGTTGAACATGGACAATTTTTAGAGATAGGATATTTTGAACAAGAGGAGAAATCTGAAAATATAACTGCTCTTGACTTTATTTGGAATGAGTACCCAAGTATGACAAATAGAGAGGTTAGAGCTGCTCTTGCTAGATGTGGACTTACAACTGATCATATTACAAGTCAAATGCAAGTTTTATCTGGGGGAGAAAATGCAAAAGTTCGTCTATGCAAATTGATGCTAAAAAATATTAATCTTTTAATACTTGATGAGCCTACTAATCACCTAGATATTGATGCTAAAGAGGAGTTAAAAAAAGCTGTTAAAGAATTTAAAGGAACTGTACTTCTAGTAAGCCATGAGCCTGATTTTTATATGGACGTTGTAACTGATATTTGGAATGTTGAAGATTGGACTACAAAAATAGTTTAATATTTTTATTAAAGAGAGAGTTTTATTCTCTCTTTTTATTTTTTTCATTTTGAAAAAATATATATTTTTAATTTTAAATTTGAAAATTTTTCCATTTTGAAAAATTATAATTTTATATAATCTAATAGAAAAAGTAATAATTAAGATCTTCTTTGAAAAATCTTAATTTTTTATTATTTGGCATTAGTTTTGCTTATATATTAAGTGAAATAATTTTTCTGGGAGGATTTAAAAAAATTATGGAAAACAATCAATCTAAAAAGAATTGGGTTTTAAAAGCCCTTGACGTTGTTGAGAGAGTTGGAAATGGACTTCCACACCCTACTACAATGTTCATTATTTTCACTCTTATACTTATAGCAGTATCTTATGTTGCTGCAAAAATGGGGGTAAAAGTTTCGTATGAAACTTATGACAATGCTACAAAATCTTTAGTTACTAAAGAAACTGCTGTTGTAAATCTACTTTCACCTAATAGTATAAGATTTATGTATACTTCTGTTATCAACAACTTCACTAGCTTTATAGCTCTAGGAACTGTATTTACTATTATTATGGGAGTTGGAGTTGCTGATGGTAGTGGATTTATGGCTGCTGTACTAAAGAAAATAGTAGCAGTTACACCAAGAAAAGCTGTTACTGCCACTGTTATTTTCCTTGGAATTATGTCTAACGTTGCATCATCAACTGGTTATGTTATGTTAGTTCCATTGGGGGCTATTCTATTTATGAGTTTTGGAAGACATCCAATAGCTGGACTTGCTGCTACTTTTGCTGGAGTTTCTGGGGGATGGAGTGCTAACCTATTAATAGGTACAAATGACCCTGTTTTTGCTGGAATGTCTACTGAAGCTGCTAGAATGATCAATCCAAATTATACTGTACTTCCTACTGGAAACTGGTATTTTATGGTTGCATCAACTTTCCTTATTACATTTGTAGGAACTCTTGTTACTGAAAAAATAATAGAGCCTAGATTAGGAGAATATATTCCAGAGGAAAAGATAGCTGTAGATGATATCTCTCTTGATGAAAAAAGAGGTATGAAATTTGCATTAATCAGCTTAGTTGTATTCTTTATTATTGTTGGTATGCTTGTTGTACCTGAAAATGCACTACTTAGAAATCCTGCAACTGGTGAACTTCTTCGTTCTCCATTTATGAGTGGAATTGTATTTTTAATGTCTATGTTCTTTATGATTCCAGGAGTTTTCTATGGAATTGGAGCTAGAACTATAAAATCTGATAAAGATATTATTAACTTAATGGTTAAATCAATAAATAATCTTTCTGGATTTATGGTATTAATATTCTTTGCTGCTCAATTTGTGGTTTTCTTTAACTACTCAAATCTTGGAATTATCCTTTCTGTAAAGGGAGCTAATTTCTTACAAGAAACTGGATTTGTTGGAGTTCCATTAATATTTGCATTTATAGTAATGACTGCTATTATAAATATATTTATCGCTGTTGACTCAGCAAAATGGGCTATTATGGCACCTATATTTGTACCTATGTTTATGAGAATTGGATTCTCTCCTGAACTTACTCAAGCTGCTTATAGAGTAGGAGATTCATGTACAAATGTAATTGCACCTTTAATGCCATTCTTCCCATTAGTTGTGGCATTTGCTCAAAAATATGATAAGAAAAGTGGTATGGGAACTATGATTTCATTGATGCTTCCATACTCAATAGCTTTCTTAATAGGATGGATTATTCTTCTTATCATTTGGTTTGTATTTAATATTCCACTAGGTATTGGTGGTGGAATTCACTATCTAGGAATGTAGAAAATAAAAGGAGATGAAGTGTATATGGATAATAATAATTTAGAAAAAGTTTTAAAAATATTAGAAGAGGAATTAATACCTGCTGAGGGATGTACTGAACCAATTGCTATTGCTTATGCAGCTAGTAAACTAAGAAGTGTACTTGGAAATATTCCTGAAAAAATAGATATCTATCTTTCTGGAAATATAGTTAAAAATGTTAAAAGTGTAAAAATACCTAACTCTAATGGAATGGTTGGAATTGAAGCTTCTGTTGCTATGGGTACTATCCTTGGTGAATGTGAAAGAGAACTTATGGTTATTGCCCATGTTGACACTACTCGTCTACCTGAAGTAAAAGAGTATCTTAACTCTGACAAAATTCATGTTCATCTAAATGATGGTGATGTAAAATTATATATAAGAATAGAAGGAACTTATGGTAATGATTCTGCTATGGTAGAAATCCAATACTACCACACAAATATCACTAGAATCTTTAAAAATGGTGTAGAATTAAAAGGTTGTCTATGTGATGACTGCTCTTGTGACAGTGTAATGACTGATAGAGAATTTTTATCTGTTGAGCTAATCTACAATTTAGCAAAAACTATAGATCTATCTTTAATTGAACCAACTTTTAAAAAGGTTATCGATTATAACACAGCTATTGCAAATGAAGGATTAACAAATTATTATGGACTTTCTATTGGAAAACTTATGAAAGAGGGAATTGAAGAAGGATTCTATGGAAATGATTTAAGAAATAATATGGCTTCTTTTGCAAGTGCTGGAAGTGATGCTAGAATGAATGGTTGCTCTTTACCTGTTATGACTACAAGTGGAAGTGGAAACCAAGGAATGACTTGTTCTCTACCTGTTATTAAATTCTGTGAATTAAAAAATCTTCCATATGAGCAACTTATTAGAGGATTATTCTTCTCTCATATGACTACAATCCATATTAAAAGTAATATAGGAAGATTATCAGCATATTGTGGAGCTATTTGTGCAAGTGCTGGAGTTGCTGGAGCTATCTCATTCCTATCTGGACTTTCTATTGAACAAATAGGTTATGCTATTGAAACTACTCTTGGAACAATGTCTGGAGTTATCTGTGATGGAGCTAAAAGTTCATGTGCTACTAAAATTGCAAGTGGAGTATCTGCTGCACTTGATGGATATTATGCTGCTTCTAAAAATAGAAAATTTGAGTTTGGAGAGGGAATCATTGGTAGAAATGTTGAGTCTACTATTAAAAATGTAGGAACTCTTGGACAAGTTGGTATGAAGATAACTGATGAAGTTATTCTTGATATAATGATTAAAAATAAATAGTTCTTTCTGAGGGCTGAAATTATTCAGCCCTTTTTTTATTATCAATTGAAAAAAAATATTAAAAATAGTATACTTTTTGTAATAACTTAATTGTAGGAGGAAAAATGAAAAAAAATTCAAATATAATAGAAAAAATAGAAGCTCCTGGTTGGGATGCTATTGTAGCTACTTTTGAAAAAATATACCCAACTCAAAAAGAGCCTTTACACTATGCTCCAATGCTTTCTTGGCGTCTTGGTGGAGAAGATCCATTAGATGGAATAAGTGTATATGATGGTGGAGATTATTTTCATTTTGTAACTTTTGGTTTTTCTGAACTTTATGAAAAAGAATCTGAAGATTATGAATATAGTGGTTATGGATTTGAACTTACATTAAAACTAAAAAAATCCTCTCTTATTAATAAAGATGATGAAATAGGTTGCATCTGTGGAATTTTACAATCTCTTGCTAAGATTTCATATGAAGATGGAAGTATCTTCCAACCTTATGAATATATATATACAGGACAAAAAACAGGTATGGACTCACGTTCTAAATCTAATATAACTGGATTTATTACTGCTCTTGATGAAGCTGGAGAGATCAGCACTCCAAATGGAAAAGTCCAATTTGTTCAACTAATTGGAGTTACAGATAAAGAGTTAAAACAAATTATAGATGAAAAAATAAGTGTAGAAGAGTTAGTGAAAAAAATTGGAAATACATTGACTGATTATAAAAGAAAGTCTTTATTTTAATATGTATATGATCAATAATAATTATTACTATCTGAAAAAAATAGAAGATAAAAAGAAGAATTTAGCTCTTCTACTATTAGCTGATCCTGAAGAAGAAGCTATTGATAAATATATTAATGATTGTGAAATTTTTGAATTCTATCATAAAGATATTTTAATAGGACAAGGTGCTATAAAGCAAGTTTCTTCTACTACTTATGAGATAAAAAATTTTGCTATCTATGAAAAGTTTCATAATTGTGGTTATGGTAAAATATTAATTAACCTTTTATGTAAAAAATATTTAGAAAATTTTAAAAATATAGAGATTTTAGTAGGAACTTCTGAACAAGGAGTTGGTTTCTATAAAAAATGTGGGTTTCAATTTTCACATGTTATTAAGGATTTTTTTATTACTAATTATAAGCAACCAATTTTTGAAAATGGAATCCAATGTAAAGATATGTTTTATCTAAAATTTAAGGGGGTAAATATGGAAAATTTTGCTTATTACACACCAACAAAAGTTGTTTTTGGTAAAGATGAGGAAAAAAATGTTGGAAAACTTGCTAAAGAGTTTGGAGCTAAAAAAGTTTTAATCCATTATGGTGGTGGAAGTGCTGTAAGAAGTGGTTTGATAGATAAAATTAAAACTTCTTTAACTGAAGAAAATATCTCTTTTGTAGAATTAGGAGGAGTTAAACCAAATCCAAGATTATCCCTTATATATGAAGGAATAAAATTAGCTAAAGAAAATGGTGTAGATTTTATATTAGCAGTAGGTGGAGGTAGTGTTATTGATTCTGCTAAGGGAATTGGTTATGGTATTGCTAACCCTGATATAGAAGATGTTTGGGACCTATATATTGGAAAGAAAAAAACTCAAAAATGTGCTCCTATTGGAGTTGTTTTAACAATTGCTGCTGCTGGAAGTGAAATGAGTGGAGGTAGTGTTGTTACTAAAGAAGATGAGCAGCTAAAAAGATCTTATGGTTGTGACAATGCAAGACCTAAGTTTGCTATAATGAATCCTGAACTTACTTATACTCTACCTAAATATCAAATAGCTTGTGGAGTTGTTGATATTATGATGCATACAATGGAAAGATATTTTTCTCCTGTTGGAAACTTAGAACTTACTGATAAGATAGCAGAAGGACTTTTAAGAACAATGATAAAATATGGAAAACTATCATTAGAAAATCCTCATAACTATGAAGCTAGGGCAGAGATTATGTGGGCAAGTTCTTTAGCACACAATGGTTTAACTGGTTGTGGTGGAATTGGAGATTGGTCAACTCACCAATTAGAACATGATCTTGGTGGAGTTTATGATATAGCTCATGGAGCTGGATTATCTGCTGTTTGGGGATCTTGGGCAAGATATGTCTATAAGGAAAATCCAAAAAGATTTGTTCAATTTGCTGAAAATGTATTTGGAATAGAAAAAATAGGAACAGATGAAGATGTAGCAATTAAAGGAATAGAAGCTATGGAAAACTTCTACAAAGATATTGAGATGCCTATATCTATCTCTGAAACTGGAATTAATCTATCTGATGAAGATGTAGAGATGTTAGCTGAAAAATGTAGCAACAATGGAACCAGATATATTGGTTCATTTAAAAAGCTTTTTAAAGAGGATATGGCAAAAATATATTCTATGGCAAAATAGCAAAAAGACCTGTTTTCACAGGTCTTTTTGTTTGTTTTTAAATTTAAATATATAAATAAATTAAAGGGTTCAGGCATAATTAAGCTTTTAAAAATTTATCGTAATATTTAGCCAATCCACCAGTTGATGTCTCTTTATATGATGAACACATGTCACTTCCTGTTTCTTTCATAGTAATTACAACTTGATCGAAACTAATAGTATGTTCTCCATTTGTTGAAAGAGCATAATCAGCTGTATTTAATGATCTAACTGCAACAATAGCATTTCTCTCTATACAAGGAATTTGTACATATCCACCAACAGGATCACAAGTCATTCCTAAGTGATGCTCCATTCCCATCTCTGCTGCATACTCAATTTGATCTATATTTCCACCTAAAATATATACTGCCATTCCAGATGCCATAGAACATGCTGCTCCAATTTCAGCTTGGCAACCAGCTTCTGCTCCAGATATAGTTGCATTTTCTTTAATTAGGTTTCCTATTAATCCAGCTATTGCAAGAGCTCTTAAAGTTGTAGTTTCATCTAACTCATACTCTTCAATTAAAGCTCTTAAAAGTCCAGGGATAACCCCTGCTGCCCCACAAGTAGGAGCGGTTACAATAGTTCCTGCACTACTATTCTCTTCAGCTACTGCAAGAGCATAGGCAAAAATCTTTTTAGTAACAACTAAATAGTTTTTCTTTTTATCAATTTTATCATAGATCTCTTTAGCTTTTCTTGGGTATCTTAGTTTTCCTGGAAGTACTCCATCTTTTTTAATTCCTCTTGATACTGCTGCATTCATTGTATCAAGAATATTTTTTAGATGATCCCAAATCTCTTTTCCTTCACAGTGTTCAACATATTCCCAAAGCTCTTTGTTATTCTCTTTACACCATTTAATAATATCATCCATTTTAGTTAGAGGATAGCATTTTCCAGCATTACTTCTACTATCAGTAAGCTCTTTTATTGTTCCTCCACCTACTGAAAATACTAACCAATCTTTTAGTACATTTCCATTTTCATCTAATGCTTCAAATTTCATTCCATTAGTATGATATGGATGAATAAATTCTGGCATCCATACTATCTCAGTTTTCTTTGGTTTTAAAGTTTCTTCTATTATCCAATCAGTTAAATGTCCTTTTCCTGTTGCTGCTAAACTTCCGTAAAGTTCTACTCTGTATGAAACGGCATCTTCTGTTTCTGCTTTAAATCTCTTAGCTGCTCTCTCTGGTCCCATTGTATGTGAACTAGATGGTCCACAACCTATTTTAAATAATTCCTTTAAACTATCCACAAATCTGCCTCCTTATTCTATTTTCCTCTTATTTCATCAACTGTTTTAATCTTATAGTTCTTAAATATTATTGAACCTAAGAAACCTGCAAATATTCCTGCTCCTGCACACATTAATGCCACTTTTGTAACTGTTAAAGCATCATTAAATCCGTACATTACCATAAGCCCTGCTATTGGTGTAGCTGTTCCAGTAGCATTATTTATTAAACCAAATAGTGCAACTATTACTCCTGCTAATGCTCCACCTATAAAGTTTGTTACATATACTGGAATTGGGTTAGCTGAAATTATATCTGCTTGAGTTAATGGCTCTATTGCCACTGCTATTGTAGTTTTTCTATCTCCAAATCCCATTCTATGGAAGAATACTCCATTCATGAAAGATGATCCCATTACTGAAAGAGCCCCTATTGCCATTGGTACTCCTGTAAGTCCAAGCATTGCTGTAAGTGCCATTGATGAAAGAGGTGCAGTAGCTACTACTGTTATAATTCCTCCTAAGATAATTCCCATTAAAATTGGGCTTGTATGAGAAGCACTTTCTAATATTCCACCAATATTTAAAAGTGTTGAATTTACTACTGGATTAGAAACTGCTGCTATAAGTCTTGCTAAAGGTGCAATAAAACAGATAATAACTATTAGATCTAGCCCTTGAGGAACAACCTTTTCAATTCTTGGTACTACAAATGATAGTATATATCCTGCTAAGAACCCAGGAAGAATTCCAAATCCTGCAACTGATGCTCCAATTAATATTGCATAAGTTGGATTAACTCCTAAAGCAATTGGAACTAGTGCTCCTGCTGCAACTCCACCCATTGAACCTGCTGCTTGTCCAACTCCTTTTAAAAACTCAATTCCTAAAAGATCTCCTCCTACATAAAGTTGAAATGCTTCAACTAGAAAGCTTGCTGTTGCTGCTCCTGCTAATGCTCCCATAGCCTTCATACCCTTAGGCATCTTTAAACTAAATAGTGAAAAACCTGCTAATACTACAAGTAATAAAACAACTCCTTTTAAAATTTCCATTTTCGTCTCCTTTTACCCTTATCTTTTTAATTTAAACTTAACTTTGTATAGTTTAACAACACTTATTATTCTCTTAGTGAACAATAGATGTTTTTTTGACATAAAAAAATTACAGGAAGATTATAGCATAGAGATTATATTATTTCAATAATTTTTTTCATTATTTTGAAAATAATTTCAATTTAAGTTATAATTTTTTCCTTCAATATGCAATTTTTCGCTATTTTTTATACTAAAATGAAATTATATTATAGTGATATTATTTTAACTTTTTTATAAAGTGTGATATAATTATAAGGAATTATTTTATTTAATGGAGGTTATACTTTAATGAAATTAGGGGAAAAGATAAAGGCTATAAGAAAGAAACTAGGATACACTCTTCAAGAACTTTCAGAAAAAACAGAATTATCAATCGGTTTTTTAAGTAATATTGAAAGAGACCTAAATAGCCCTTCAATCAGTAATCTACAACAGATTTGCCAAGCTCTTAATGTAAACTTAATGGAAATTTTAGACAATACTCTTAATCTATCTCCTGTTACTAAAAAAGAGGAGAGAGAGGAGATTTTTGTAAACATGGAATCTCATGTAAAAGTTGAAAGTTTACTTAATGGAAAATCAAATTTTAATGGTATAGCTATAACTATTGAAGGTGGAGATACATTTAGTGATATGTCTTGGGGGCACTCATATTCAGAAATTGGAGTTGTTATCACTGGAGAATTAGAAATTGAAGTGGATAAAGAGATATTTTTATTAAAAGAGGGAGATTCTATTGTTATCAAAGAGGGAGCTCCACACAGATATAAAAATCCTAAAAATACTCCATCAGTAGTATATTGGTTCTCAAGTAAAAAATAATTTTTCAAAATAATGGAATTTCATTAAAATGAAAAGTAGGAGTTAACAATGGAAATTATAACTTTAATTGAAAATAATCTTGGAAAAAATCAAAATTTAAAAAATGAATTTGGACTCTCTTTTTTTATTAAAGATGAGGATATTAAACTTATCTTTGATACTGGACAAACAGGGCTATTTTTTGATAATTTTAAGGAGTTAGATATTGTTCCTAATAATATAAAACATATTGTTTTAAGCCACAGCCACTACGATCATACTGGTGGTTTAAAAACTTTTATTGAAAATTCCAATAAAGATTTTACTCTATATATTACTCCAAAATTTTTTCAAGAAAAATATAGAATAAAACCTGATATAAAAGAGTTTTTAGGAAATAATTTTGATTTAGAATATTTAGAAAAAAACAAAATAGATATTAAATATATTTCTAATGGTTTTAAAATTTCAAAAAATATAGTTTTTTTCACAGATTTTAAAAGTTATTTTGACTTTGAACCACCTTCTGAATATTATTTTAGAAAAGTAGGAGATTCTTTTATTTTAGATCATATGAATGATGAGTTAGTTATAGGTTTAGATACTCCAAAAGGAATGGTTTTAATTTGTGGTTGCTCTCATATAGGAATTTGCAATATTATTGAAAGTGTAACTAATGAAACTGAAAAAAATATCTATGGGGTTATTGGGGGATTACACCTTTCAAGAGCCAGTGATGAGAGAATTGAAAAAACTGCACAATATTTTCTGGAAAAAAATATTAAATTTTTAGCTGTTTCCCATTGTACTGGGGAAAAAGCACTGAGCTATTTTAAAAATTTAGATATTAAGTTAATGTCTAATAATACTGGAGATAAAATTATATTTTAATTAAAAAAAGCTGAGTAACATTTTAAAAAAAATGTTTTACTCAGCTCTCTTTTTTG
>UQQO01000003.1 GCA_900543175.1 uncultured Fusobacterium sp. | reverse complement strand
ATTTTTCTTTTCTTAGCTCTTCGTGAATAAAGTCCATACCTTCTAATCATTTTAAAATTTTTGGGTGCAATGTGAGAAACTAATCTTCCAATAAATTTTTTAGTTTCTAAGATTAGAAAATTCTTTTTATTAGAATCAGGTGTTTGAAACCAAAATTTAACAAAATCATGATTAAAACTAACAATTCTATAATCAGCAATAGCAGGTCTAGCTAAATACCTTCCTAAGTATTTTGCGATGTTTTCTATATTATTTACAAAATTTTCTGAATTAACATAAAATCCATTTTGATATTTTTTGTAAGCAAGAGAAATTTTATTTTTTAAATTAATATTTTTTGTTTCTTTTGCATGAATACTTAAAATATCTAAAGAACATTTTTGCCAAGATTTTCTAAAGACAGTCCACGGAAAAGATTTTGGTGTTTTCCAATTATTATTAATATCAAGTCCACCATGAGTAACAATAGCATGAATATGTGGATTCCATGATGTATCTCTAGCAAAAGTATGGATATTAATAATGACTCCAACTTGATGTATACCAATTTTTTTAAAAGTATATTTGATAGCAGAATATGCAGCATCAGCAAGTTCACGAAGTTTAAATTGCTGAAAAAAGAAAAAATCCCTGATAAAACCAACAGGAAGAGAAAAAGTGATATGTAAATGCTGAACATTAAAAAGTTGTTCATGTAGGCTATGCGCCCATTTTTCAGCATATACAATACCACAAGAGGGACAAAATTTAGATTTACAAGTAAAAGGAACAACAAGTTTTTCAAAGCAGTCAGGACAAATATATTCAGCATATCCAAATTTAGGATTTCCACATCTAAGAAAGGCACAAACATTTTTCCAAATATTTTTTCTTCTTTTTTCATCAAAGTTAAATTTAATTTGTTCCCAGTATTCAAAAAAGAAACTAGAAAAGATATTTATTAAAGAAGGAGTTTTAGAATTCATAAGTATATTATACAAAAGAAAAGCGCGATGAGCAATCGCGCTATTTTTTATATTTTTTGTATGCTATATTCTACAATTTATTTATATATAAAATAAAAATATTTGAAAAAAATAAAAAAATATGCTTATATTATATATAAAAATGTATTTAAAGAAATCAATTAGTACGTTGTTTTAGAGGAGAATAGAAAATGAAAGAAAGAGATAGAATAATACAGGAATATGTTCCAGGAAAACAGGTAACTTTGGCACATTTAATAGCACATCCAGATAAAGATATTTGTAAAAAAATTGGTTTAAATACTGAAACAACTCAAGCCATTGGAATACTTACAATTACTCCTGGAGAAGCAGCTATAATAGGAGCAGACATAGCTACAAAATCTGGAAATGTAGAAATAGGGTTTTTAGATAGATTTAGTGGGACATTAGTAATAAGTGGAGATGTATCTAGTGTTGAAACATCTTTAAAAAGTGTAATAGAATTTCTAAATTCAACTTTAAAATTTTCAACTTCAGAGATTACAAGGTCGTGATTTTATGAAAATTATGTTAGTTGGTCGAACAGGAGCTGGAAAAACAACATTAACTCAAAAAATCAATGGAGAAAATGTTGTATATCAAAAAACTCAGATGATTTCATATGAAGGAAATATTATTGATACTCCGGGAGAGTATATAGAACGTAAATTTTTTAGTAGATTAACAGTAATAGCTAGTGATGTTGATATAGTAGCATTAGTTCAATCAGCACAAGATGAAGAAACTTTTTTTCCACCTAATTTTTCTACAATGTTTAATGGAAAAAGTGTAATAGGTATAGTAACTAAAAAGGATTTAAACTTTAATTGTATTAAAGCAGAAGAATTTTTAAAATCAGCTGGAGCAGAAGAAATTTATTATACAGGATTAGAAGATGAGAAAGAAATTTTAAAATTGCGAGAAAGGATTGGATAAAAATGACAGCAAGAATTGTAATAGCTGAAGATGAGACATTAACAAGAATGGACATGGTAGAGATGCTTACTGAAAATGGATATGAAGTAGTTGGTGAAGCAGGAGATGGCTTAGAAGCTTTAAGAGAATGTCACGAAAAGAAACCTGATATTGTACTTCTAGATGTAAAAATGCCTTTAATGAATGGCTTACAAGTGGCAAAAGTCCTAAATGAAGAAAAATTTTCAGGCTGTATAATTATGCTGACAGCATATAATATTAAAGAATATATTCAAAAAGCAACAGAAAGTTCAGTGATGGGATATCTTATAAAACCTGTAGATGAGGATATTTTTCTTTCAAGGTTAAAAATGATTTATAATACACATCTTAGAATGAAAAAATTTCAAACTGAAGCAGTAGAAGCAAAATTAAAATTAGAAGAAAGAAAGAAAATAGAGAAAGCAAAAGGAATATTAATGAAAAATAAAAAGATTACAGAAGAGGAAGCATATCAAGAAATTAGAAAAATAAGTATGCAAAAAAGAATAACAATGGTAGAATTGTCTGAGATAATAATATTAACAGGGGATATACTATTATGATAAAGAATTATTGTAAAATGTGTTCTACATTAACAAGTTTAGATATAGAAAAATTAGAAAGGGTAGCAGAAACAGTATCTATACTTAGTAGTATTTTAAATATGGATGTATTTTTAGACTGTCCTACAAAAGATAAAGATAGAGCAGTGGTAGTATATCATGCAAGACCAGAAAAAAATAGTTTGTATTCGAAAAGAATTGATGGAGAGATAGCCCACTCTTCAAAAGAACCAGCAGTTTTTAGAACTTTTATAACTGGACTTCCATCAAAAAATTATAAAGCTATAACTCAAGAAGAGCAACAAGTATTTCAAAATATTATACCTGTTTTTAATTCTATACAAGAAACAATTGGAGTTATAATTGTAGAATATAGAGAAAGTCAAGAACATGAATTTAATTCAGATATGTTTAATTTCACAGCTACCAAACTTATAAAAGATATTGATTTTTCAAGAAGTAGAATACCAGAATTTGTAAAAGATGGAATAGTAGTTTTTAATCAAGATGGAGTAGTAACTTATATAAATAAAACAGCTGAAAAAATATATGCTTCTTTAGGATTTGAAAAATCTATTATAGGAGAAGAATTCCAAAATATTATTTTGACTAAGACAACTATTGTTGAAATTTTGAAGAGAAAACAAGAGGAACCAATAGATATTAGTATTTCAAATATGATTTTAACTATTTCATATTTTGTTACCTCTTTAGAAGAAGATAATTATAATATTGTTATGTTAATTAGAGATATTACTAAAGAAAAAAACAATGAACAAGAGATTTTAGTAAAATCAATGGTAATAAAAGAGATACATCATAGAGTAAAAAATAATCTTCAAACAATAGCTAGTCTTTTAAGAATACAAAAACGTCGTGTTGAGAATGAAGAAACAAAAAAAATACTTGATGAAACAATAAATAGGATATTAAGTATAGCTGTAACACATGAAGTTTTGTCTGAAAATGGGATGGATAGTTTAAGTATAAAAACTATATTGCAGTTATTATATAAAAATTTTTTTAAAAACACTATTGACAAAATGAAAAAAATAGAGTTTAATATGGTAGGTGATGATTTTATAATCAGTTCAGATAAAGCTACATCAGTGGCATTAGTAATAAATGAATTGATTCAAAATGCAGTTCACTATGCTTTTAGTGGCAGAACAGAAGGAAAAATTGATATTATTATTGAAAAGAAAACTTTTTTCTCTAAAATAACTGTTTCTGACAATGGCGTTGGAATGAATGTAGAAAAATATAGAGAAAATAGTTTAGGGTTAATGATAGTAGAAAGATTAGTTACAGATAAGTTAGGTGGATCTTTTGAAATAAAGAGTAAACTTAATGAAGGAACAACAGTTGAGTTTGAAATAAAAAATAAATAATTGATGAATACACAAAGAAGTGTATTTGGAAAGGCAACGAAGCCAAAGAGATAGGTTATCCTATTTTCTTTGGCTTTTTTTATTAAATTTTTCTAGGAGGAAGCTGATGAAAGAAGAAATTATCAGTGTAGGAATAGATATTGGAACTTCAACTACTCAGTTAGTATTTACCAAGATTGTGCTAGAAAATATAGCTTCTGGTGCAAGAGTCCCACAGATAAAAATTATAGCTAAAGATGTATTTTACAGAAGTAAAGTATATTTTACTCCTCTTATAAGTCAAACTGAGATAGATGCAGAAAAAGTTAAAAGAATAATTCAAGAAGAGTATCAAAAGGCAAGAGTAACAGTAAAAGATGTTTCTACAGGAGCAGTAATAATAACTGGAGAAACAGCAAGAAAGTCAAATGCTAAAGAGGTGCTTAATGCTTTAAGTGGAATGGCAGGAGATTTTGTTGTAGCAACAGCAGGACCTGATCTTGAAAGCATAATTGCTGGAAAAGGAGCAGGGGCTATGGATTATTCAGAAAAACACAATACAACAGTTTACAATCTAGATATAGGAGGAGGAACTACAAATAATGTTCTCTTTAAAAATGGAGAGGTAGTAGATACAACGTGCTTGGATATCGGTGGAAGACTTATAAAATTTAAAGATAGTTCATTAGAAATAACGTATATCTATAAAAAATTTGAAAAACTTATAAATGATATGGGATTAACTACTTTAAAAGTTGGAAGAAGAGCAGATGTAGGAGAATTAAAAAAACTTTGTAGAAAGCTTGGGGAAGTACTATTGAGTTCAGTAGGAGCTATACCTAAAAGTAATGAATATAGATACCTTATTACTGATAAGGACTATAGAGGGGAATGTGATTTAAAATTTGTGAACTTCTCAGGAGGGGTAGCAGATTTTATATATAATCAATATTCTGGGGATGATTTTAAATATGGTGATATAGGAATCATTCTAGGGAAAGAGATACTAGAAATTTTTAAAGAACATAATGTACAAATAGTTAAAAGCGGAGAAACAATAGGAGCAACAGTAGTAGGAGCAGGTTCTCACACTACAGAAATAAGTGGAAGTACTATAACTTATACTGAAAATATTTTTCCAATTAAAAATATTCCAGTATTGAAGATCAGCCAACTTGATGAAAAAAATATCCATACTTTAAAAGAAAGTTTAAAGAAAAAAAGAGAATGGTTCAAAATGGAAGATGGAGTTCAAGAGGTTGCAGTAGGTCTTACAGGAAAGCCAAATATGAGATACAAAGAGATAATTGAACTAGCAGAAGGGTTATATGAGGTTCTTTCTGATGTAAGTCGACTTATATTGGTAATAGAAAATGATATTGGAAAAGCATTAGGACAAGCACTTTCATTGAAATATAGTAGTGATGTTCCTATCATCTGCATAGATAGTATAAAAGTTGCAGATGGAGATTTTATTGACATTGGTAAACCATTGGGAAGTGGAAGTGTACTTCCTGTTATAGTTAAAACTTTAGTATTAAGTAGTTATCAATAGGCGGGGTGAATAATAATGAGATTAGAAACAAGACTTTTTGGTCAAGATTACAAATTCAGTTCTCTGAAAGAAATTATGGCCAAAGCAAATGAAAAAAAGTCTGGAGATGAACTTGCAGGAATTGCAGCAAGATCAACAAAGGAGAGAGTAGCAGCAAAAGAAGTTCTTTCACAAATTCAATTGAGAGATCTAAAAGAAAATCCAGCAGTACCTTATGAAGAAGATGAGGTAACAAGAATAATCATTGATAGTCTAAATCTTAAAGTTTATGATGAGATTAAAGAATGGACTGTAGGAGAACTTAGAGAATGGATATTAAGTGATGAAGTAGGAGACAGAGAAATCCAATGGATAAGAAGAGGACTTACTTCTGAAATGATTGCAGCTGTTACAAAACTTATGTCAAACTTAGATTTAATTAGAGCAGCTAAAAAAATAATTGTTAAAGCACATTGTAACACAACAATAGGAGGAGAAGGTGTTTTAGCAGCAAGGGTTCAACCAAACCATACAACTGATGATCCAGATGGAATTATGATTTCACTTTTAGAAGGACTTAGTTATGGAGTTGGAGATGCTGTTATTGGACTAAATCCAGTTGATGATACAGTTGATAGTGTAATAAGAGTTCTTGAAAGATTCCATGAAATTAAAGAAAAATATCAAATTCCTACACAAACTTGTGTTCTTGCTCACGTAACAACACAAATGGAAGCTATTAGAAGAGGAGCACCTAGTGATTTAATTTTCCAAAGTATAGCAGGATCAGAAAAAGGAAATGAAGCTTTTGGAATAACAGGAGCGATGATAGAAGAGGCAAGACAACTTGCACTTACTCAAGGAACAGCAGCAGGGCCAAATGTAATGTATTTTGAAACTGGGCAAGGATCAGAACTTTCTTCAGATGCACATAATGGAGCAGACCAAGTAACAATGGAAGCAAGATGTTATGGATTTGCTAAGAAATTCTCTCCATTTATTGTAAATACAGTTGTTGGATTTATAGGGCCAGAATATTTATATGATAGCAAACAAGTAATAAGAGCAGGACTAGAAGATCATTTTATGGGAAAACTTCATGGATTACCAATGGGAGTTGACGTTTGTTACACTAACCATATGAAAGCAGACCAAAATGATATTGAAAATCTAGCAGTATTACTAACAGCAGCAGGATGTAATTACTTCATGGGAGTTCCAGCTGGTGACGATATTATGCTTAACTATCAAACTACAGGATATCATGACATTCAAACATTAAGAGAAACTTTAGGGGTAAAACCTATAAAAGAGTTTGATGAATGGCTTGAAAAAATGGGATTCAGAAAAAATGGAAGATTGACAGAAAAAGCAGGAGATGCATCAGTATTTTTGAAATAGGAGGAAGGTAAAATGGTTTCTGAAAGAGAATTAAAAGATATAATTTCTCAAGTTCTTAGAGAAATGGGAACAGAAGGGAAAATAGAAGAGAAGATAGCAGAAAAAGTAGAAGAAAGAGTAGCAGAAAGTGATTTAGTAGATATTACTAAAATTGATTTTAGAGAAGTAATTGATGTAAAAAATCCTGCAAATGAAGCTGAACTTCTAAAGTATAAAAGAAAAACTCCAGCAAGAGTTGGAATTGGAAGAGCTGGTTGTAGATATAGAACTAATACAATGTTAAGATTTAGAGCCGATCATGCTTCAGCAGTTGATGCTGTGTATACAGATGTATCGGAAGATTTCTTAAAAGCAAATAATCTTTTTACAGTAAAAACAAGATGTAATTCAAAAGATGAATATATAACAAGACCTGATTTAGGAAGAAGACTTGATGAAGAATCAGTAGCTATTCTTAAAGAAAAAGTAAAAAAATCTCCTAAAGTACAAGTATTTGTAGCAGATGGACTAAGTTCTACAGCAATTGAAAAAAATATTGAAGATACACTTCCAGCACTTCTTAATGGATTAAAATCTTATGGTATAGAAACAGGAACACCATTCTTCTTAAAATATGGAAGAGTAGGAGCAGCCGATGAAGTATCAGAAATAGTAGATGCAGAAGTAACTTGTGTACTTATTGGAGAGAGACCAGGACTTGCAACAGCTGAAAGTATGAGTGCATATATAACATATAGAGGGTATATTGGAATTGCAGAAGCAAAAAGAACAGTAGTATCAAATATTCATAAAAATGGAACACCAGCAGCAGAAGCAGGAGCACATATAGCTCATATTATTAAGAAAATATTAGAAGCTAAAGCAAGTGGACAAGATTTAAAACTTTAATTTTTGGAGGGAAAAATGACTAATGACGCTTTAAGACCAAGTGTATTAGGAGTAAAACTTATTCCTAATGTAGATGATAAAATGGCAGAAGAGTTAAATCTTCCAGCAGGATATAAAAGTATAGGAATAGTAACAGCTGATTGTGATGATGTAACATATACAGCTCTAGATCAAGCTACTAAAATGGCAGAAGTAACAGTAGTATATGGAAAATCATTCTATGGAGGAGCTGCTAATGCAAATACAAAACTTGCAGGAGAAGTAATCGGAATAATAGCAGGTCCTACACCAGCAGAGGTAAAAAGTGGATTAAATGCAATAGTTGACTTTATAGAAAATGAAGCTACTTTTTATAGTGCTAATGAAGATGATACAATAGCATACTATGCACATTGTGTATCAAGAACAGGAAGTTATCTTTCTAAGACAGCAGGAATAGAAGAGGGAGAAGCCTTAGCTTACCTTATAGCACCTCCTATTGAAGCTATGTATGCATTAGATGCCGCATTAAAAGCAGCAGATGTAAAATTGACAGCATTCTTTGGACCACCTTCTGAAACAAACTTTGGAGGAGGGCTTTTAACAGGAAGTCAATCAGCTTGTAAAGCGGCTTGTGAAGCTTTTGCAGATGCTGTAAAATTCGTAGCTCAAAATCCTACAAAATATTAAGGAGTAAAATATGAAGGCTTTAGGAATGATAGAAACTATTGGATTAGTAGGAGCTATTGAAGCAGTTGATACAGCCCTAAAGACAGCAGATGTAGATATAGTAAATAAACACATTGTAAAAGGTGGTATTGTTACTGTTGAACTGACTGGAGATGTGGGAGCTATAAAAGTTGCTGTGGAGGCTGGAGCAGAAGCTGCTAAAAAGCTAGGAGTTTTTGTCAGTAGCCATGTAATAGCAAGACCTGATGATATGGTTTCTAAGATGATAGAAGAAAATAGTGTAATCTATTGCGAGAATGAATCAAAGGAAATAGAAGTAACAGAAGAAAAAACTTTAGAAATTAAAAATATTAAAGAAGAGAATATCCCTGAACAAATAAAAGAAGAAAATGGAAGTGTAACTACTGAGGAAAAAAAAAACGAAATAATACCAGAAGTAGTAGAAAAAGAATAAGTAAACCAAAAACAGAAAATATAGAAAATAAAAAAAATAAGGAGTGATTTAGATGGCAACATTAAACGCATTAGGAATGATAGAAACTAGAGGACTTGTAGCAGCAATTGAGGCAGCAGATGCAATGGTTAAAGCAGCAAATGTAACATTAGTAGGAAAAGAAATGGTTGGAGGAGGACTTGTAAGTGTCCTTGTAAGAGGAGATGTAGGAGCAGTTAAGGCAGCAACTGATGCAGGAGCAGCAGCAGCAGATAGAATAGGAGAATTAATTTCTGTTCATGTAATTCCAAGACCTCACTCAGAAGTAGAAATTATATTACCAAAAACTGAAAAATAATCTAGCCATATAGGAGGTTGACTAGTATGTCAGCCTCCTATATTAAAAACTAGATAGAGAAGTAGAGGAAAGATGAAAACAATAGGAGTAGTAGAATTCAATAATATTCCGAATGGGATTAAAAATCTTGATTTAGTTTTAAAAAAATCGGATGTAAAAATATATAAAGCTGGAGTTACATGTCCAGGAAAATATTATTTTATTATCTATGGAGATAATGAAGATGTAAAGAGTGCCTTTGAAGAAGTAACTTGTGAGGCAAAATTTGAGATTATTTCTGGTGTTTCTAACAAGGTAATAGAAATATTAGAAAGAAGAAATAAAAAAGATTTAGGTAGTTCTATGGGAATAATAGAATTTTTTACGATATCTGAAAGTGTAAAGGCACTAGATATGATTTTAAAAGGCAACACAGTAGAAACTTTAAAATTGATACTAGGGAATGGAATAGCAGGAAAAAGCTATTTTGTAATTACTGGAGATACTAGTTCAGTGACAGAAGCTATAAATTCTGTAGATGAAAAAATTAGATATAGAGAGAAATCTCTTATAAATAATCCAAGTGAGAATATAACTAAATTTATTTGATAGATAAGGAGAGAGATTATGGATAAAGATTTGTTATCAATTCAACAAGTTAGAGATTTAATAAAAGCAGCTAAAACAGCTCAAAAAGAATATTCAACTTTTACTCAAGAAAAAGTTGATAAGATAATAGAAGCTATGTCTATGGAAGTAAGAAAGCATAGTGAAGAATTAGCAAAAATGGCTAATGAAGAAACAGGATTTGGAAAATGGCAAGATAAGGTTATAAAAAATAAATTTGCTTCTGAAATTGTTTATGATTCAATCAAAGATATGAAAACTATAGGAATTCTTAAAGAAGAGGATTCACTTTTAAGTGTAGCTGTACCAGTAGGAGTAATAGCAGGACTTATTCCATCAACTAACCCTACATCAACAACAATTTATAAAACTCTTATATCTTTAAAAGCAGGAAATGCAATAGTAGTTAGTCCTCATCCAAATGCTAAAAATTGTATTATAAAAACAGTTGAAATATTAAAAAGAGCAGCTTATAATGCAGGAGCACCAGAAGGATTAATAGGAGTAATTGATATCCCTACTATGGAAGCAACAGCAGAACTTATGAAGCATAAAGATACTGCACTTATACTTGCTACTGGTGGAGAGGCTATGGTAAGAGCAGCTTATAGTTCAGGAACTCCAGCTATAGGAGTTGGACCTGGAAATGGACCTGCATACATAGAAAAAAGTGCTGATGTAAAAAAAGCAGTAAAAAGAATAATGGATAGTAAAACATTTGATAATGGAGTTATCTGTGCTTCTGAACAATCAGTAATAGTAGAACCATCAAATGAGCAAGCAGTAAGAGAAGAATTCAAAAGACAAGGAGGATATTTCCTTACTCCAGAACAATCTGAAAAATTAGGAAAATTTATTCTAAGATCTAATGGGACTATGAATCCTTTAATAGTAGGAAAAGATGCACAAACTTTAGCAAACTTAGCTGGAATAAAAGTTCCATCAGATGCAAGAGTTCTTATTTCTGAACAATCAACAGTTTCTAAAAGTAACCCTTATTCTAGAGAAAAGCTTACAACAATTCTTGCCTTTTATGTAGCAGAAAATTGTGAAAAAGCTTGTGAAAGAGCTATTGAACTTTTAATGAATGAAGGAAAAGGACATACAATGATTATTCATACAGAAAATAAAGAATTAGTAAAAGAATTTGCACTTAAAAAGCCTGTTTCAAGACTTTTAATTAATACTCCAGGATCACTAGGAGGAATAGGGGGAAGTACAAAACTTGCTCCAGCACTAACTTTAGGTTGTGGAGCAGTAGGAGGAAGTTCAACTTCTGATAATATTACTCCAATGAATTTATTAAATATTAAAAAAGTAGGTTGGGGAATAAAAGAACTAGAAGACTTCAAACCAGAATGTAAAACAGTTGGTTCTTTAGAGGGAATGAGCATAGAGGATTTAGTAAAAAAAGTTCTTGCTGAAATCTCTAAAAGATAGAGAGGTGTACTATGGTTTTAACAGAGGAGAAATTAAAAAATCTGTATAAAAAAGAAGAATTTAAACAGTTTATTCTTAAAAAAGGAACTATAATGACTCCATCAGCTAGACAATTTCTTATAGATAAAGGAATAGAAATATTAAAAGATGGAGCTGTAGTAACAAATTCGAAGAAAGCTGAAGTAGAAGAAAAGAAAGAAATAGTAGAAAAAATAATTGAAAAACCAATAACTCCTAAATATATAGGACTTGCAGGAGAAAGTTATTTTGAAAAACCTGAACATATGACACAGATATCAGGAAACATTTTGGTTAATAAAACTCATGAAAGAATAATATTCAGAGGGAAATTAGACAGTCTTCAAGCAAAATGGTTAGTTTTACAAAAAGAGTTTGAAAGTTGTGAGAATGAAAAACTTAATAAAGATATGGAAAGTGTAACAACTTTTATAAAAAAAATGGTATTGGCTGAAGTACTTGATATAGAATTTGAAGAAATAAAAGTTTTAGGAGAAAGTTTAGATAAAATAAAAGAGATATCACATAATCCTAAAAAGTTTTTTGGAATGGGACATCTTTTTGATATATCAGTAAAAAATAGTTTCATTGTTTTAAAACTTAATGAGATGAGAAGTATATCAAGAGAAGCAGAAATATCAGGAGTAACTGCATTTTCAAGCGAAAGAGGAATAGTTGAGAAGAGAGAGATGTTAAAAGCACTTAATAGATTGAGTAGTGTAATATATGTAATGATGTTGAAAGGAGAAAAAGGGGAATATGGAGATAGATAAAATTGTAGAATTAGTAAAAAAACAACTAGAGAATTATGAGAAGAAAAGAATCCCTATTGAAGCTTCTGGAAGACATATACATCTATCAGAAAAAGATTCAGAAACTCTTTTTGGAAAAGGTTATAATTTCACTCCAGTAAAAGAACTATCTCAACCAGGGCAATTTGCTTGTAAAGAAAGAGTAAGATTAGTAGGTCCTAAAGGTGTGATAGAAGGAGTAGTAATTCTTGGACCTACAAGAGAAAAAACACAAGTTGAAATTTCTTTAACAGATGCGAGAATATTAGGTGTAAAAGGGATAATCAGAATATCAGGAGATATTAGTGATACACCAGGAATAATTGTAACAAATCAAGATAAAGTATTGAATCTTTCTGAAGGTGTAATAGTAGCTAGAAACCATATACATATGACACCAGAAGATGCTATTACTATGAATGTAAAAGATAAGCAATTAGTAAAAGTAAAAGTTTTTTCAAAGAGACCTTTAATATTTGAAGATGTATTAATAAGAGTTACAGATAAATCAAAATTTGCAATGCATATAGACTATGATGAAGCCAATGCCTGTCTTTTAGAAAAAGATTCATATGGGGTAATTTATGAGTGATCAGGACTTAATTGAAATAATAAAAAGAGAAATTGAAAAATATTATTCTAAAGAGTCAAATTTAAAAGAAATATTGAAAAAAAAGATAGGCTTTATAGGAAATGATATAGTACTAAAAGATGAATTAAAAAGAAATTTTGATATTCAAGAAACAGGAGAAAAAATAGTAGTTTCAGAACTTGGAATAAAGGAATTAGCTGAGATAAGCCAAGGAGTATATTCTAGTGAAGAAAGTAAAAAACTTTTATATAATTTGCTTGAAGGAAAAGAGTTGATAGTTGTAGAAGAAGGGATAGAATGGAGGAAATTTATATCTGCTCCTCTTAAACTTCAAGAAAGATATAGAAATTATGAAAAAGTATTAGAATCTTATGGAACAAAAATAATGAAGCGAATAGAAATAAGAGAATACTTAGAAGAGAGAAAAAATTGTTTTACAGAAAAACTTTTAGATCTAAAGGCTTTGAAAAAAAATATAAATAGCAATGGAACTATAGAAATATCAAATGAAACTAAAGTAACAGAACTTGCTAAGGAGTATGCAGGAGCGAATAACATTAAAATAGTAAAAAGGTGAAAATATGATAATAGGAAAAGTTATTGGAAGTGTATGGTCTACAAGAAAAGCAGATAATCTAGGTGGGTTAAAATTTATGATAGTTGAATTAAACGATAAAACTTCCCTAGTAGCTTGTGATGGTGTTGGAGCAGGAGTAGGAGATAAAGTTCTTATTACATGTGGTAGTTCAGCAAGAAAATTAATGGATTTGGAAGATGCTCCTGTTGATGCTGCAATAATTGGAATAATAGATGAGGGAGAAGGTGAATAATATGGGAAAAAAATTAATAACTCCTCAAAATGCAGTAGAATATATTTGTGGAGATAAATTTTATGTAGGAAAAGATATGATTTTGTCTTCAAGTGCAAAAGATTATTTTAAAGAAAAGATGATCACATTAGTTTATGGTGAAGAAAAGCCAGTTGAGGATAAAAAATGTTGTAAAGAGCAAAATATAGAAGATTTAAAAACAATGATAGTTAAAGTATTGGAAAGAGATTTCAACATTTGTGATGAAAAATTAGTAGATATTATATTAAAAAAAGTTGAGGGAGTGAGAAAATAATGGGGATTAATGAAATTATCATCTACATAATGGTATTATTTATGGTAATTGGGGCTATTGATAGATGCCTTGGAAACAAATTTGGATATGGACAACAATTTGAAGAAGGATTTATGGCTATGGGTTCTCTTGCACTTGCAATGGTAGGAGTAGTTTCACTTGCTCCAGTTCTAGCAAATATTTTAAGACCAGTAGTTTCTCCAATATATACTATGTTAGGGGCAGACCCAGCAATGTTTGCAGGAACACTTCTTGCATGTGATATGGGAGGATATCCTCTTGGAATGGAACTTGCTAGTACAGAAGCAGCTGGAAAATTTTCAGGACTTATTCTTGGATCTATGATGGGAGCAACAATAGTATTTACTATTCCAGTATCATTAGGAATTATCGAAGAAAAAGATAGAGAATATTTAGCTAAAGGAGTTCTAGCAGGAATTATTACTATACCTCTTGGATGTTTAGCAGGAGGATTAGTAGCTGGTTATAGTTTTTCCATGATAATTGCAAATTTAATTCCTATTATTATTGTGGCAGCTCTTATTTCTTTAGGATTATGGAAAATACCTGAAAAAATGACAAAAGGTTTTACTGTGTTTGGACAAGGAGTAGTTATTGTAATAACTCTTGGACTTGCAGCAATTGTAATTGAAACTTTAACAGGAATAGTAGTTATTCCAGGTATGGCACCTATATCTGATGGTATTTCTACAGTAGGGGCGATTGCTATAACTCTTGCGGGAGCATTTCCGTTAGTTCATTTTATAACAAAAGTATTTAATAAGCCTTTATTAAAACTTGGTGGACTTCTTGGAATGAATGATAAAGCAGCAGCTGGACTTATTGCGACTCTAGCAAATAATATTCCAATGTTTGGTCTTATGAAAGATATGGATACTAGAGGAAAAATTATAAATGTAGCTTTTGCAGTAAGTGGAGCATTTGTATTTGGAGACCACTTAGGATTTATTGCTGGTGTTGATAAAAGTATGATATTTCCTATGGTAGTTGGAAAACTTGTTGGAGGAATTTCAGCAGTAATTTTAGCTATAATAATGTTTGGAAAAGTATCTGAAAAAAATAAATAGTATAAATAAGTAGGTGGAAGAAAATGGAAATAAATCAAGCTTTGTTAGAAGAATTAATAAGAAAAGTAATTGAAACAGAAATGGGAAATAAAGAAATACCTGAATATAAATTTATGGATAAAAGTGGAGTAGGAGTAGTAAAACTAAATAAGATGACTAAACGTGATAGAATGGATACAGGAAATCCTAATGATGAAGTTTATACTACTGATCTTTTTACACTTGAAGAAGGGCCAAGAATTGGTGCAGGTCTTATGGAAATGATAAAAACTACATTTGATTGGACTCTTACTTATGATGAAATAGATTATATTATTGAAGGAAAATTAGATATAATAATAGATGGAAGAAAAGTTTCAGGTGAAGCTGGAGATGTAATCTTAATACCAAAAGGATCAAAAATACAATTTAGTGCCCCTGATTATGCTAAATTTATTTATGTAGTATATCCAGCAAATTGGCAAGAACAAAAATAGGAGGTAAAGATGAAAACATTTGGAATAAAACCTGATATAAAAGCAGGAGAAGACTCACTTTCTTTTTTGAAAACACTTCCATATAAAAAATATTTTATTGTAACTGATGATATGATGGTTCAATTAAAACTTACTGATAAAATTATTGAAAATCTTAATTCAGATTGTAAAATAAAAATATTTAGTAAAGTAGAACCAAATCCAACTGTTGATATAGTACAAAAGGGAATAGTTGACTTTATAACTTTTGAACCTGAGTGTGTAATAGCACTAGGAGGAGGATCTCCTATAGATGCTTGTAAGGGTATTCTATATTTTGGGGATAAGATTTTTAATCTTCTTGGAAAAGAAAATAAAAGATTATTTATAGCTATACCTACTACCAGTGGAACAGGATCAGAAGTAACTTCATATAGTGTTATTACAAATGGAAGTAGCAAAATAGCTTTAGCTGATGACAAAATGCTTCCTAATATAGCAATATTAAATCCAGAATTTATGAAAACACTTCCTAAAAAAGTAGTAGCAGATACAGGAATGGATGTATTAACACATGCTTTAGAAGCATATGTTTCAAAAAACTCTAATCCAATTACAGATGCTATGGCTATGGAAGCTATGAAAATAATATTTGAAAATCTTTTTGATCACTATAAAGATAGAAGCATATTAGAACCTAGAGAGAAAGTACAATATGCCTCATGCATGGCAGGAGCAGCATTCAATAATTCCTCTCTTGGAATAAATCATAGTATAGCCCATAGTATAGGAGCTAAATTTCATATTCCTCATGGACGTGCAAATGCTATTCTTCTTCCATATATAATAGAAGTAAATAGTAATGCTGATATACGTTATGCAAAAGTAGCACATGCATTAGGTTTACCTGCATCTTCAGCTGCTGAGGGAAAATGTGCATTAAAAACTTGGATTGAAATAATGAAGGAAAAAATGGGAATTCAAAAATCTCTTAAAGAATACGGAGTAGATTTTGAAGAATTTAGAAAACTTATTCCTGATATATTGATTGACATAAAAAAGGATATTTGTACAACATATAATCCTAACCAACTTTCTGATGATATATAAGATTACTATTAAAAGTATATTATGGTGAATAAATAAAAAAAACCTCTTTTGATATAAATATCAAAGGAGGTTTTTTAAGGAGAGTTTGAGAAAAAATTATTATTTTAAATTAAAAATTATATTTAAATCCTACAAAATAACTTCTTCTATTTCCAGCATAGTAAGAAAGAGTATCTTTACTTGTTCCAGCTTTTGCATAGTAGTACTCTTTATCAAATAGGTTATTAACCCCACCAAAAAGAGTAAGTCCATTTTCTAAAGTATAATTTACATTTAAGTTGATTTCACTATATCCACCTTGTTTACCAAGTTTGTTGTGGTAATCATATTGAGCATATGAACTTCCTCTGTAGAATAAAGTTGTATTGATATTTAAGTTATCAATAAGTTCATAATTAAACCCTATACTTGCCATAATATTAGGTAACCCAGGAACTTTTTTGCCATCATATTTACCACCATCAATTTCATGGTGTGTATAACTAAAGCTTTGTTTTAAAGTTAATTTATCAAAATATTGTTCTGTTGCAATTTCAACTCCTGTTCTTAATATTGGATCAGGGAAATTATAGTTGCTTGATTGCTCTCCACTTGCTTTAGTTAAATAGAAAATCTCCTTTTCAGTTTTACTATGGAAAATAGAACTTGAAAGATAGAAGTTATTCCAAAGTGTTTTTCCACCTAACTCTATTGTGTCTGAAGTTTGAATATCTAAGTTAGAGTGAATAGTGTTCCAACTTCCAGCCTCTCCAGCAGTAGGGGCTCTAAATGCTCTATTGTATGATAGGAATATAGAAGATGTATCATTTGCAAAGTATGTTCCTGTTAATTCATAAGCTTGAGCATTGAAAGTGTGATCAAAACTTTTTGATGGAGCATTTCTATTTTCTAAATCATATTCAATTCTTTGATGTCTAAATCCTTGAGTAAATTGGAAATCATCATATTTTAAATTGTTGATAACAAAACCACCAATAGATTTTCTATTAGTAAAAGTATTTGTTGTTTTAGAACCAGTACTTGTGTGGCTTTGAGATTGATAATCAGATTCTCCCTTAGAGAAGTCTCCTCCTATTACTAAGTATGATTTATCCCAGTAATTATACTTAATTTGTGGATTGATATAGTAAGTTTTTGTGTCTCTATCTGTGCTTGGAACTCTTTGTTTAATAGTAACTCCATTAACTTTTTTATCTTTTTCACTTGTAGATGAATACTTTCTATGTTTATAATCTCCATTTACCATAAATTCTAAATTATTAGTAAGTTTAGTATCATATTTTAATTTGAAAACATCTAAAGTTTCTTTTGCTTCAGTTGTAGAATTGCTTTTTCTTTTATCTTTTTTATCCACTGCACCAGAGAATTTAGAGTTTACTTCTCCATTGCTGTAACTTAAAGTTAAATTTCCATTATCAAATTTATATTTTGATTTAACCTCTACATATTCAGTATCTCTTTCAGAATGGTGTTTATATCCATCAGTTAATTTGTCTAAATAAGTAGCTTCAACAGCAAATCTATCAGTTATTTTAGAACCAAAATTAACTTTGTAGTTTCTTGTATAGTTTCCAGCATCAGCTCCTACTTGTCCATAATATTTTTTATTTTGAGCCTCTTTTGTTATTATGTTAATAACTCCAGCCACTGCTCCCTCTCCATAAAGAACATTTCCACCATTAGGAACAATCTCAATTCTTTCAACAGTGTCGATAGGAACTAAGTTTAAGTTAAAATCTCCAGTATCAGTTGTACTATTGATAGAGCTACCATCAACTAAAACTAAGATATTTTGTCCAGATTTTCCCGGAACTTGCCCTCTAAAAAGAATGTCAGTTTTAAAGTCTTGTCCTCCAGTACCACTTAGATACATTCCCGGAACAGCTCTAACAGCCTCTACTATATCTTGTGCTCCACTTTTTTCAATATCTTCAGCAGTGATAACGGTAACATTTTTAGGTGTTTCTAAAACACTCATTCCAAAGTTTTCAGTAGAAATAACAGTTTCATCAAGTTTTGTACTAGCCACAGTTGTAGTTTCTTTTGCTAAAGCAGATGTTGCTAAAATAGCAAAAAGTAAAAAAGATATTTTTTTCATCTTTTCCTCCTAAATGTTTTATATTAATTTTTTAATAAAAAAAACTTCTCCCAAAAAAAGAGAAGTATAAAAGAAAAAGATCTTTTATACTCCTCGTCCTCGCAAATTGTATAAATTATATATGGCAGGTCTCCTGACTTAGATTCATCTTACTTGCACCCTTCCCAGAAAAAATCCAGTGGCTATTGCGTTCATCATCATTACAGTGGCGGGACCGTACAGGATTCAAACCTGTTTCCCTTTTAATTTAAAATAAAACCATACATAAAGTTATTTGTTTGATTGCAAGGATATAATAGCATTATTATATTTCTTTTGTCAATAGAAAAAATATTAATATATAAAAAAATCATTGACATAATTGTTTAAAAAATGTATTATTCTTACTAAATTAGAATAGAAAATAATTCAAATAGGAGGAGAGATGAAAAAGATAGTCTATATTCTATTATCTTTAGTTTTTTTTACATTGAGTTTTGGAAGTGAAAATTTAGAGGAAGTGAGATATAAAAAAATTATTTCTATGTCTATGGCAGGAGATGAAATTTTATATGATTTAGTGCCACATGATAGAATTTTAGGAATGAGTGGACACAGCAATACAAGTGAGATGAAATCTGTATTAAATAAAAAATTGGATAAATTTAATAAGTTTGATAACAATGTGGAAAAAATAATTGAGGCTGAACCTGATATAGTTGTTGCTGGAGATTGGTTAAAGAGAGAGATTGTTTTGCAATTGGAAGATGCTGATATCAATGTTTATATTTATAAAACACCGAGATCTTTTGAGGAGATACAAGATTTAATTAGAGAGTTAGGAAGTGTTTTAGATTGTGAGGAAAAAAGCCAAGAGATAATTGATGATATGAATACTCGTCTTTTGAAAGTTCAAGAGAGAATAAAAGGGCTAAATAGAGAGACACCAAGAGTTTTAGAATATTCTTATTCAGAGAGTACAAATGGAAAGGGAAGTGTTTTTGGAGATATGCTCCAAAAAGTTTTTGCTGAAAATATTGCTAGTGAAAATGGAATCTATAGATCTGCAAAAATTTCAAAAGAAAAGGTAATTGAATTAGATCCAGAGATTATTATATCTCCAACTTGGGAAGATGTTGAGATAACAAAAAAGAATGACAATGTGGCTCTTGATTTTTTAACAAAAGATATCAGTTGTCAAGATATAAAAGCTGTAAAAGATAAAAAAGTCTATGTAATTCCCGGAAAATATATCTATATCTACTCTCAATATATCATTGAGGGGATAGAGGAATTAGCTGAATTAATATATCAATTTGAAGAAGAAAAATGATTTTCGAAGGAGTAGAGGATTTATGTTTAAAATAACTTTTATTACATCTCATTATGACAGTAGTTATATTTTAAAAAAAGTGTGTTATGAACTTGAAAAAGAGTATACTAGAGAGTTTAATTTTAGTTTTTTTAACTCAAAAGAAGTTGATGAATCATTGGAAAAATATGAAGAATTGGAAAAACAGTTAGAAACAACTTCCATTGTATTTTTGCTTTTACATGGTGGAGTGTCAAGTTTTAAAAATTTTGATAAGATAAAAAATAATTTTTGGAAGAAAGTTCCATTTTTTATAAATACTACAATTGGTGATGAAAATAGAGAGTATACAGAGCAAGGTGGAATACCTATTACAACTGTGCATAATATGACAAAATATTATACTTTAGGTGGAGAGAAAAATTATAAAAACCTTATCTTATACACAGCTTCACAATTTGGAGAAAAAAGCTATAAATATGAAAATTATCAATATGAGAGATGGGAAGGTATTTACTCTAAAGGAAATTTAGTAGAAAATGAGAGAGAGTTTATAGAGGAGATCTCTAAAAAAAATAATGTTATTACCATTCTTTTTCATGGAAAGGAGTGGAATAGCAAGAGAATAAAAGTTGTAGATAAATTTATAGAGGAGATAGAGAAAGAGGGGGGAACACCTTATGCTATCTTTACTAACTCTATTGAAAGACCTGAAATAAAATCTAAGGGAATAAAATGGGTAATAGAAAATTATTTAAAGCATAATGGAAAAGTTATCCCTAAGGTGATAATTAACTTATTAGCATATTCTCAAACAATATTTAGTACTCCTGGAGATGGGGATACAGTAGTTGAGAAAAGTATTTTCGAAGATTTACAAATACCTGTAATTCAGGGAATGAGTACTTATCAGAATAGAAAAACATGGGATGTTGATATAAGAGGACTAGATAGTGAAGCATTGACAACAGGGGTATATTATCCAGAATTTGATGGACAGATAATCTCTGTAACAGCTTGTACATATGAGATAGTAAAAGATGAGATAGGAGAGAAAAAGATATTTATTCCAATAGATGAACGTGTAAATAAGATTACAAGAATGGCAATAAATTGGCTTAAATTGGGAGCTAAGAAGAATGAGGAAAAGAAAATTGCTGTGATTTTTCATAATATGCCTCCAAGAAATGATATGATAGGGAGGGCATTTGGTTTAGATACTCCTGCATCAGTAAACAATATGATAAAACTTTTTAAAGAGATTGGAATAAAGCTTGATTATGATTTTAAAGATGGAAATGAGATAATAAATAGAATAATAGTTGGAGTTTCAAATGATAAAAAGTGGCTAAGTAGTGAAAAAGTTTTAGAAAGAGGTATTGATAAAATCTCTAAAGAAATATATATGGACTGGTTTGAGAAGCTAGATGAAAAAGTAAAAAAAGAGTTAGAGAAACAATGGGGAAAAGCTCCTGGAGAATTTATGATTTATGATGGATTTTTTCCAGTCCCGGGGATACTCAATGGAAATGTTTTTATAGGTTTACAACCTTCAAGAGGGATGGAGGAAAAAGCTGAGGAGGTGTACCATAGTACAGATTTTATTATTCCTCATCAATACTACTCTTTTTATAAGTGGATAAAGGAGATTTTTAAGGCAGATGTGATCTATCATGTAGGAACTCATGGAACATTGGAGTGGTTACCGGGAAAAGAGGTTGGTTTGAGCAGTAGTTGCTGTCCAGATTTTAATATTGATGATATCCCACATTTATATCCTTATTCAGTAAATATTTCTGGCGAGGGATTACAAGCAAAAAGAAGAAGCAATGCTGTTTTAATATCATATATGATACCAGCACTTACTTTATCTGGAGAATATGAGGAGATAGAGGAGTTAGATGATTTAATAAAACAGTATCATCAAGCTGAATTAAACAGAAGTTCAAAATTGGAAGATTTACAAGAGGATATTATAAAAAGGGTTTTCCAACACAATTACAATTTAGATATGAATATTAGTGAAAAAGAGATAAGAAATGATTATAATAGCTTTATAAATAAACTTCATTCATATGTTGAAGAATTGAAAAGTTCTGTAATAAAAGATGGGTTACACATTTTGGGAGAAGCCGCTTCTGGAGATAGATTGATATCTTTAATTCATACTCTTTTAAGAGTTGAAAATAGTGGAATGAAACCAGCAGATACCTTAGTTGGAAGAGCTTTAGGATATGATATTGAATATCTTAAAAATAATCCATATGAAAAAAAGCAGAATGGTAAAACAAACCTAATGATAGTAGATGATATTCAAAATTTAACTGAAAAAGTTATAGGTGAGATATTGGGAGAAAAGGATTATCAAGGGGTTATTAAGAGTTCTAAAGAGTATTCTATTTTAGATGAAAAATATATTTTAGAATTAGAAAAAAATGTTTTAGATATTGTTTTACCAAAGATTTTAGCAACAAAAAGAGAAAGCGAAAGTGTAATTAATGGAGCTAATGGAAAATTTATTTTACCTGGGCAATCAGGGTATCCAACAAGGGGAAATATAAATATACTTCCAACAGGAACAAATTTTTACTCAATAGATCCATATAAGATACCTTCAAGAGCCTCATGGAAAGTTGGAATAAAATTAGCAGAGAAGTTGCTTGAAAGATATGCTGAAGATGAGGGGACACTTCCTAAAAATATAGCTATGATTCTTTATAGTGGAGATACAATAAAAACCAATGGTGATGATATAGCAGAGGCACTATATTTAATGGGTGTTCGTCCAGTATGGCACAACAATGGAGATAGAGTTATTGGATTAGAGGCTATACCTTATGGAGAGCTTAAACGACCAAGAATCGATGTTACCCTTCGTATATCTGGGCTTTTTAGAGATACATTCCCAACTTTAATAAAATTATTAGAAGATGCTATGAACATTGTTTCACAGTTAGATGAAGATGATGAGATAAATTATATTAAAAAGAATTTAAAAGATGATATAGCAGAGCTTTTAAATCAAGGTTGTTCTTTAAATGAGGCAGAAAATATGGCAAAAATTAGGGTGTTTGGTTGCCCTCCGGGAATTTATGGAACAGGGGTAAGAACCTTGATAGAATCACAAAATTGGGAGACAAGAGAGGATTTAGGAAGAGCATATATAAATTGGAGCAGTCACGCTTATAGTAGCAGTTATCACGGGGAAAAGTTTGAAAATGCCTTTGTTAGTCGTTTAAAGAAAACAGATATTACAGTAAAAAATGAAGCCTCTGTTGAACTTGATATGCTTGAAAGTGATGATTATTATGCTTATCATGGAGGATTAACAGCAGCAGTAAAATATGCTAGTGGAAAAGATGCTAGATCTTATAGTGGAAATACAAGTGATATAAATAATGTTAAAATAAAAAGTTTAAAAGAGGAAACAGCAAGAATAATGAGATCTCGTATACTGAATCCCAAATGGTTTAAGGGACTTCAACGTCACGGATATAAAGGAGCTTTAGAGATTAGTGCTATGGTAGATGTTATTTTTGGTTGGGATTCTACTTCAGAGATTGTAGAGGATTGGATGTATGATAAGATCAGTGAAAAGTATGTAGAAAATAGAGAGAATAGAGAGTGGATAAAGGAAAATAACCCTCATGCTATGTTAAATATAACAGAGAGATTGTTAGAGGCAGAGAAACGTGGAATGTGGAATATATCTTCTGAAAAGTTAAAAGAGCTAAGAAAAATCTATCTTGAAATTGAAGGAGATGTGGAAGAAATTGAAGAATAGAGATAAATTATAAATAAACTATTGACTTTTTAGTTTAATTATAGTACTCTTAAATTAGAAATAAAACAAAAAATAATTAGGTGCATAAAGCTTAATAGAGGAAGTAGGGTGCGAATCCCTCACAGTGAAAACTGCTGTATGGTGGACGAAATCACGATAAACCACTGGGAAACTGGGAAGGTGTGAAAGTAGGATGAAGCTAAGTCAGAAGACTTACCAATTAATCATATAAATAATCATGTAAAATAGGATTTTTTCATTATTTGTAATTGGTGCTCTGGTTAGGTAAGATGTTTACCTAATCAGGGTTTTTTAATTTTGCTTAAAAAATATTAAAAATATATAAAAAATCTAGGAGGAATAATGAAAAAATACTTAATGCTAGCAGCTATATTAGCTGTTGGAACAACTGCAATGGCAGAAGAAAATTTAGCAAGTCAAAAATTAAAGGAGACAGTTATTACTACAACTGAAAGCTTTGGAACATCAGCACATGAAACAGCTAAAAACGTTTATGTAGTAACTGCTGAAGAGATTAAAGAAAAGGGAGCTTTAACTATTGATGAAGCTTTAAAAGGAGTACCGGGAGTAATTGTTAGAAAAATGGATGGAGCCTCTCCAAAAATAGATTTAAGAGGGTCAGGAGCAACTTCTAATTACAACACAGTAATTCTTTTAGATGGAATCCCTTTTAATAGTTTTAATGGAGCAGACATAACATCTATTCCAATAGGAGAAGTTGAAAAAATTGAAATTATCCAAGGTGGAGGAGCTGTAATGTATGGGGATGGTGCTATTGGAGGGGTTGTAAATATTATAACTAAAGCACCAGAAAATAAAGTAAATTATGGTAGTGTAGGTTTAGAAGCAGGTTCTTGGGAAACAACAAGAGCAAATTTAACTTATGGAACTAAAATTGGAGAAAAACTGTTAGTTAATACCTCTTATTCTGGATATTCAAGTATGGATTATAGAGATAGAAATCCTGAATATAAAAATGATGAAGATAGAAGAGAATCTATTTGGTTAAGAGGTAAATATCTATTAAAAGATGGAAATATAGAGTTAAGATATAATCATAATAAAACAAAAGATTATTATACTGGATATTTGGAAAAATCTCAATTTGAAGATAAACCTACTCAAATAGGTTCATATGGAGGACTTATTCATAGTATAACTGATATTTGGAATCTTTCATATAATAAAAAATTAACAGATAAATTAGATTTCTTAATTTATGGTGGATATTCAGAAGAGGAAAGTAAAAACCAAAATACTTTAACAAAAGAATATTTTATTAAACCACAAGTAAAATATAGTTATGGAGATAATAGTTATATTATCGTAGGTGGAGATTATAGAGATGGAAATAGAGAATTTAAAACACCAGTAACTGTAAATGGAAAGGTTCAAAAATCTCCAGATGATGAAAGAGAATCATATGCTGGATATATTATGAATAAAACTACATTTGGAAACTTAGAGTTTACTCAAGGATATAGAAGAGAAAGAGTAGAATATAAATATAGTTCTAAAATATATGGTGAGAATTGGCAATTAGTGGAAATAAAACCTATGGATGCTGATTATTCAAATAATGATAGCTATGAATTTGGAGTAAACTATCTATACTCTGATACAGGAAATCTCTACTTTAACTATACTAGAGCAATGAGAACTCCAACTATATCTGATGCTGGATATTGGTATGGAGATGTAAAAACTCAAAAAAATGATATTTATGAAATTGGAGTAAGAGATTACTATAAAAATACATCATTAGCAGCTTCAGTATTCTATATTGAATCAGATAATGAAATTTATTATGATAAAACTGATGCAAATAATGATAGAAATAGAAACTTTGATGGAAAAGTTGAAAGAACAGGAGCTCAATTATCTTTAGCACACTATTTTGATAAATTAACTTTAAGAGAAAATATTTCATATATTAAACCTGAGGTAACAAGTGGTAAGTATGATGGTAATACATTTGCAGGAGTTCCAGAATGGACATTAAACCTAGGAGCAACATATAGATTTAATGAAAAATTATATGTAAATACAGATATCTATTATCAAGCTGATGCTTATGCAGAAGATGATTTTGACAACTATTTTGGAAAAGATAATGATTATGTAACTGTAGATGCAAATATCTCTTATACTTTAGATAATGGATTAGAATTATATGGAGGAATAAGAAACTTATTTGATGAAGAGTATTGTAATACAATCACTTCAACAAGATCACCTTGGGGTGCAGGTCCTAGAACACTATTCTACCCAGCAGATGGAAGAAGCTATTATGCAGGATTTAGATATAATTTCTAATAAAATTTAACAATAAAGCAGGTAGAAATTTCTCTGCCTGCTTTATTAAGTATAGTTAATTTTTTAATGTTTTAAGTGAGGCAAAAATTGAAAAAAACAGCTTATTTAATTGTTTTATTAATAGTATTTTTAACAAGTAGTATTTTTGGAAAAGAGATAACACCTAAAAAATATAAAAGAATAGTTTCATTGACTTTAAGTGGTGATGAAATGATATTAAGTTTAGTAAATTCAGATAGAATAGTTGGTTTAAGCGGAAAGATAAATGAAGACCCTGAAATATCATATGTTGTAGAAGAGGCTAAAAAGTTTCCAAAGGTAGAAAGCAATATAGAAAAGATGATTGAGTTAGATCCAGATCTTGTTATTACAGCAGATTGGATGAAAAAAGAGATATTGATGCAGATAGAAGAAACAGGAGCTAATGTCTACACATACAAAACTCCTAAAACTTTTGAAGAACAAAAACAGTTGATAAAAGAGTTGGCTAGTATAGTAGATGAAAGAGAAAATGGAGAAAAAATAGTCAATAATATGGAGCAAAGGCTTAGAGTTATTCAAAATAAAATAGAAAAAAATTATTGTGGGGAAAAATTAAAAATAATGTTTTATACACCTTTTGAAACAACAAGTGGAAAAAATACAACTTTTGATGATATGGTAAAACTTATTGGTGGAATAAATATAGCTGCCGAAAATGGAATTGAAAACTCTGAAAAGATTAATAAAGAAAAGGTAATAGAGTTAGATCCAGATATTATAATTATTCCAATATGGGATAAATATACAGATGGAGAGGAGTTTTTAGACTTTTTTATTAATGATATAAGCCTTCAAGATTTAAAAGCAGTGAAAAGCAAAAGGGTTATCCCTGTAAAATATAAGGTAACTGCTCCAACTTCACAATATATGATTGATGGAATAGAGGTATTAGCAAAAAAAATATATAACTTGGAGGAGAGATGATTTGAAAAAAGAAAAAATAGATTTTAATATATTTATGCTGTTGTTGTTGATAGCCATTATTCTATTTTCACTATTTTATGGGGCAGTAAAAGTGCCAATTCCAGAAGTTGTAAAGATACTTTTAAATAAAATAGGTGGAACAGATTTTCAAATAGCAAAGAAAAGTTATATTCCTATTGTATTTTATGTAAGATTTCCAAGGGTAATGACAGCAGTAATTGTAGGGGGAGCATTAGCTGTTTGTGGTTGTACAATGCAAAGCCTTTTAAAAAACCCCATAGCAGATTCTGGGATAATAGGTATCTCTAGTGGAGCAAGTTTAGGGGCAGTGCTGTCAATAGCTTTAGGGTTAAGTTCATTAAGTATTTTTGCAATGCCATTTTTTTCAATATGTTTTTCTCTTTTAGTATCTTCTATTGTATACAAGTTAGCATCTTTAAAAGGTAGAACAGACAATCTTTTGCTTATCTTATCAGGAATAGCAATAAGTAGTTTTGTAGGAGCTATCTCCTCTATGATTTTAACAAATCTTATGGAATCTCAAATAAAAGAGTATATATTTTGGGCAATAGGAAGTTTAAGTGGAAGAAGATGGGAGCACTTTCTTTTTGGGGTATTTCCAATTTTAATACTTACTTTTATTCTTTTTTACTATGGTAAAGAGTTGAATATACTTTTATTGGGAGATGAGGAGGCAAAATCTTTAGGAATAAATATTAGAAAAATAAGAAAGAAAATTTTAATAATTATAGCTATGCTTACGGCGATATCTGTATGTATAAGTGGAAATATAGGGTTTGTAGGGCTTATTGTTCCACATATGTTGAGAAAAATAATAGGAGCTGACAACAGAAAGTTATTGAAAGCATCTTTTCTAGCAGGGGCTTTTTTTCTAACATTTAGTGATTTGATCTCAAGAGTTGTTTTAGCTCCAAGTGAAGTAAGTGTAGGAATAATCACTTCATTAATTGGGGCACCTTACTTTATTTATTTAATTATAAAAATTAGAAAAGAGGGTAGGGGATTATAATGAATTTAAAAATAGATAATATCTGTTACTCTATAGGGGAAAGAGAGATTTTAAAGAATATATCTTTTCAATGTAAAGAGGAGGAGATTATAGGGATAATTGGTCCAAATGGATCAGGAAAAACAACACTATTAAAAACAATAAATGGTATAAATCAGATAAAATCTGGAAATATATTTTTTAATGAAAGAAATATAAGGGAGTATAAAGAGAAAGAGTTAGCACAAAATATCTCTTTTATGAATCAAAATACAAATTTAGGCTTTGATTTTCCTTGTGTAGATGTAGTTGTATTAGGAAGATATCCATATTTAGAGAGATTTCAAGAGTATGGTAAAAAAGATAGAGAGATTGCAGAGAGATATATGCAACTTACAGATACTTTAAAATTTAAGGATAAATCAATATTGGAATTGTCTGGTGGAGAGAGACAAAGGGTACTTTTTGCAAAGGTATTGACTCAAGAAAGTAAAGTGATGTTGTTAGATGAGCCTTCAGCAAGTATGGATATGATGTATGAAGATGAGCTTTTTAAAATTGTTAAAAAGATGCAAGAGGAGAAAAAGACTGTAATTGCAGTTATACATAATTTAAGAATAGCAATAAAATATTGTACAAGATTAATTTTATTGTCGAATGGGAAAATAGTAGCTGATGGAACACCAAAAGAGGTTATAACAGAGGAGAACTTAAATAAGGTTTATGGAATAAATGCCAAAATATATAAAAATCCAATAACAGGAGAGCTAGATTTTTGCATATTATAAGGGGGATCAATGTTGAAAATATTAGATACAGGGGACAAAGTATATCAATATAATAAAAGTGTAATTGTAAAATTTGTTGGAAAAAGAGGCGTTCTTAGTACAGGTATAATCAATGGAGGATATTCAGAAAATATAACAGCAATCTTTAATAATGATGCAAAAACTGCTCCGGGAATGGGGTGTCAGCTAAAAGCTCCTACATATAAAGAGCATATGGAGATAATAGCACAAGAATTAGGGCTTGATCCTAAGTATACAACTGGATTGGGAACTGCTGCAGATATGAAGAATATGAGTATAACTGTAGAGAAATATGAAGATCTTTCAGTTACAGCATTAATTACAGGTGGGATTGAAACCAATGGTGGACGTGTAGGAGATCCAGCCTCATATATAGAAAATAATGGGAAGATAGAACAAGTTAAACACGGGACAATAAATATAATGGTAGCAATAAATGGAAACCTATTGCCTCATACTTTAACTAGAGCTTTGATTACAATAACAGAGGCAAAAACTGCTGCTATTCAAGAGCTATTAGAGGGAAGTAAGTACTCTTCAGGGATAGCAACTGGATCAGGAACTGATGGGGTAATTGTTTATTGTAACTTAGAAAGTGAGAGAACTTATAAAGATGCAGGGAAACACTCTAAATTGGGAGAACTTATAGGAAAAGCAGTGAAAAAGGGAGTAAAAGAGGCTTTGGCAAAACAATCTGATCTTACTCCTCAAAGGCAAAAATCTATTTTTAGACGTGGAAGAAGATATGGAATAACAGCTGAAAAAGTTTGGGAAAAATATATAGAGTTCTACCCAGAAAAATCAAATAAAAAACTAGAGTATATGGAGTTTATAAAAAATATAGAAGTAGATGAGGAAATAGTGGCTTTAACTTCTCTATATATACACCTATTAGATCAATTAGATTGGGAACTTCTTTCAAGAGAGGTTGTTGAAAATAGTTGTGAAAAGCTAGGAGAGATAATATGTGAAAAACTTCAAATAGAAAATTTAACTATTGAAGATAAAGAGTATGTAAAAAATGATTTAGTAGGAAATTACATAATGATTCTTTTAAAATATATAAAGGAAAAGTGGGAGGAATAATGTTTAAAATTGTATTTATAACCTCAATGTTTGATAATATGTACAGTTTAAATAAAGTTTGTAACAGTATAAAGAGCAGCTATCCAAACAAATTTGACTTTGAATTTTTTACAGCAACAGATATTGATTCTTCAAATAATATTTATAATAATCTTATAAATTCAATAGCAAAAAGTGATTTTATTTGTATGATGCTACATGGTGGAGTTTCAAATTTTAAAAGCTTTTTAAAGATGAAAAAAAGATTTGAAAAGATAAAGCCTTTCTTTATTCATTCAACAATAGAAGATGAAACAAGAGAGTTTACAAAAAATTCTGGAATCTCTCCTCTCCTTTATGATAAGCTTACACAATATTATCTTCTTGGAGGAGAAGAGAACTATAAAAATATGATTCTCTATATTGCAAATAGTATAGGAAAAACAGATTATAAAGTGGAAGATTGTATCTTTCCTAAATGGGAAGGGATATATTCAGATGGAAAGATTGTTGAAGATGTAGATAGCTTTATTGAAAAGATATCAAAAAAGAAGAATGTAATAGGTATACTTTTTCATGGTAGAGAGTGGCAAAGTAGAAAGATGGAGGTTATAGATAAATTTATAGAGGAGATAGAAAGAGAGGGAGGAACTCCATTTTCAGTATTTACAAACTCTGTTCCAGATATATCTATTAAAGCTAAGGGTACTAAGTGGGTATTGGATAACTATTTTAGTAAAAATGGGGAAACAATAGTAGATGTTGTGATTAACTTATTAGGTTACTCTCAAAGTATTTTTAATGAGCCGGGAGATGGAACAACAGTAGTTAATAAATCTATTTTTGAAGATTTAAAAGTACCAGTGATACAGGGAATGACAACTTATCAAGATAGAAAAACATGGGAAAATGATGTGAGGGGTTTAGATACAATGTCACTTACAACAGGGGTATATTATCCAGAGTTTGACGGACAGATAATCTCTGTAACCTGTTGTACCCATGAAACTATAAAAGATGAGTTTGGAGAGAAATATATCTTTCTTCCTATAGAGGAAAGAGTGAATAAAATAGCAAGAATGGCTATGGGGTGGTCAAAACTAGCTAATAAAAAAAATGGAGATAAGAAAGTTGCTATAATTTTTCATAATATGCCTCCAAGAAATGATATGATTGGTTGTGCTTTTGGGTTGGATACTCCTAATTCTGTATACAATATGGTAAATAAATTTAAAGAGTTGGGAATTAAAACTGAATATGATTTTGAAAATGGAAATGATATTATACAAAGGATTATAAAGGGAGTTTCTAATGATCAAAATTGGTTGACTCCTGAAAAAGTTTTGGAAAAAAGTATAGATACAATAGATAAAGATAGATATATGGGTTGGTTTAAAAAGTTAGATAAAAAGGCACAAGAGAAGTTGGAATCTCAATGGGGAGAGCCTCTAGGGGAGTTTATGGTATATGATAATCTGATTCCAGTTCCCGGGATTCTAAATGGAAATATATTTATAGGACTTCAACCTGCTAGAGGAATGATAGCAAAAGCTGAAGAGATGTACCACAATACAGATTTTATGATACCTCATCAATATTACTCTTTTTATAAATGGATAAAAGAGATATTTAAAGCAGATGTAATTTATCATGTGGGAACTCATGGGACATTGGAATGGTTGCCGGGGAAAGAGATTGGATTGAGCAGTAGTTGTACACCAGATTTTAATATTGATGATATCCCACACCTATATGATTATTCGATAAATGTAACAGGAGAGGGATTACAAGCTAAAAGAAGAAGTTATGCAGCTCTTATTTCATATATGATTCCAGCTCTTACACTGGCTGGAGAGTATGAGGATATAGAGGAGCTAGATGAGTTGATTAAACAATATTATCAGGCTGAAAATTCAAAGGACACTAAATTAGAAGTGCTAAAAGAGGATATTTTAGATAGGGTTTTTAAATATAACTATAATTTGGATATGAATATTGAAAAGGAAGATATTATAAGAGATTATAAGGTATTTATTAATAAACTTCACTCATATATAGAGGAGTTAAAAAGTTCTACAATTAAGGATGGATTGCACATTTTGGGAGAACCAGCTAAAGGAGAGAGATGTGCTACTCTAATTCAAGCTCTTATGAGGATAGATAATTGTGGAATGATGGGGATAGATAAAACTATTGGAAAAGCTTTAGGATATGAGATAGAGGAGTTAAAAAATAATCCTCATTTTTCTAATAATGGAAAAACTAATCTTATGATATTAGATGATATTAGAAATATTGGATTAAAAATAATAAAAGATATTGTTTTGGAGAATAAAGATGTTTTTGAGAAAGAGTATTTAGATTATGAGGTAAAGGAAAATAGATATCTTGTCACTTTAAGGAAAAATATTCTTGAAATAGTTTTACCCAAAATTAAAGATACAGTTAGAGAGATGGAGAGTACAGAAAAAGGGGTAAATGGAAAGTTTATATCTCCGGGGCAATCAGGGTGTCCCACTAGAGGAAATATAGATATCCTACCTACAGGAACTAACTTTTATGCAATAGATCCAAACAAGATACCGTCAAGAGCTGCTTGGAAAGTAGGAGTTCAACTGGGGGATAAATTGATTGAAAGGTATCTTCAAGATGAGGGAAAGATACCTAAAAATATAGCCCTGCTTATATATGGTGGAGAAACTATGAAAACCAATGGTGATGATATTGCAGAGGCTTTATATTTAATGGGAGTAAAACCTATTTGGCTTAACAATGGAGATAGGGTTATTGGTTTAGAGGTTATACCTTATGAGGAATTAAAAAGACCGAGAATAGATGTAACTTTAAGAATAACAGGGCTTTTTAGAGATACTTTTCCTATTCTTATAAAGCTGTTAGAAGAGGCTGTTAATTTAGTAACTCAATTAGATGAGCCAGAAGAGATCAATTATATTAAAAAGAATATCAATGAAGATATATCTCAACTACTAAAAGATGGGTATGATTTAAAAGAGGCAGAGGAGCTATCAAAAATGAGGGTTTTTGGTTGTCCACTGGGAACTTATGGAGCAGGAGTTGGAGTTTTAATCAATTCTAAGCAATGGGAAACAAGAGAGGATTTAGGTAGAGCCTATGTAAATTGGAGTTCACATGCTTATGGAAGTAACTATCATGGGAAAAAAGTAGAGAATATTTTTATGATTAGAATGAAAAAAGCAGATGTAACTGTAAAAAATGAGTGCTCTGTGGAGATTGATATGCTTGAAAGTGATGATTATTATACTTATCATGGGGGATTAGTAGCAGCAGTAAAATATGCTAGTGGAAAAGATCCACGTTCATATAGCACAGATACAAGCGATCCTGAATTAACTAAAATAAAGAGTCTAAAAGAAGAAACAGCTAGAGTTATGAGATCTCGTATATTGAACCCAAAATGGTTTGAAGGGCTAAAAAGGCATGGATATAAGGGGGCTCAAGAGGTAAGTTTTATGGTAGATATTTTCTTTGGTTGGGATGCAACTTCGGAAATTGCAGAAGATTGGATGTACAATAAGATAACAGAGAAATATATTGAAAACAAAGAGAATAGAGAGTGGCTAAAGGAGAATAATCCTCATGCTGTAATGAATATAGCAGAGAGACTTTTAGAGGCTGAACAAAGAAAGATGTGGAATGCTCCTTCAGAAAAACTTCAAAGTTTAAGAAAGATTTATTTAAATATTGAAGGAGATCTTGAAGAGTATGAAGAGTAAGTTTAATATAAAATATTTAGTTCTTTGGTTGGCTGACAGTTGTAATCTAAATTGTAAATATTGTTATGCTCGTCCTAAATTTAATAATGGATATATGTCTTTTGAGACAGCTAAAAAAGTTATTGATCTTTGTGAAAATAAAGATTTTACTTTGATTTTAGCAGGTGGAGAGCCTCTTTTAAATTTTCAAGTAATAGAAAAAATTTACTCATATTTAGAGGAGAATGGCTATAATTGTAAAATAGGACTCCAAAGTAATGGAACTTTGATAACAGAAGAGATAGCTGAAAAACTATCAAAAATGAGAATAAATATTGGAATAAGCTTTGATGGAACAATAAAGATAAATGAGGAGCTTAGAGGGAAAACTAAAAGAACTTTAGAAGGAATAAATCTTTTAAGGGAAAAAAATAGAAATATCAATCTAAATTGTGTAGTTAGCAATAAAAATATTGATAAGTTAGATAAGTTGGTAGAGATGGCATATTATTTAGGAAATATACAGGGGATTGGGCTTGATTTATTGAGAGTTACAGGAAATTGTCTAGAAAATCAAGATTTTACTCCTCCTAAAGATGAGGATATATATATCAATTTGAAAAAAGCTTATGAAAAAATAGAAATTTTAAAAGAGTTAACAGGGAAAAAGATAGTGATAAGAGAGATAGAAGAGGCAAGAATAAGGACAACTACAAGGTGTAGTAGTGAAAATTATTGTTATTCATCTTTGGGACAAGCAATGGTTGTAACTCCAGAAGGAGATGCCTACCCTTGTAGCTCTCTTGTAGGGAATAAAGATTATTATATGGGAAATATAGATGGAGAAATAGAGATAAAAAAACTTTCTTCTGGAAAATATGAGAGGTGTAATTTTTGTGAATATAGAGATATTTGCAAAGGATGTTGCCCTTCAAGAATGATTTTTAATACTTCTTATGGGTTAGAGGATAAAGATTGTGTTTTACGGAAAGCAGTATTTAAAATATTAAAAGATAAGGCAGGTAAGATTAATGAGTAGTAGAGATTATTTATACCCATTTACAGCAATAGTGGGACAGGAAAAAATGAAAGAGGCATTGATATTAAATATAATAAATCCAAGTCTTGGAGGAGTTCTTATAAGGGGAGAAAAGGGAACTGCAAAATCAACTTTAGTAAGGGGATTAGCAAACCTCTTAGCAGAGAGAGAGGAAAACTTGTGTGAATTTCATTGTGATCCCAATAAAACAGAGGAGTTTTGTGATAAATGCTTAGAAAAATATAATTCTGGGGAAGAGATAAAAAAAACTTTAGGAAAAATGAGGGTTATAAATCTTCCTATAAGTGCTACTGAAGATAGAGTAGTCGGAACTTTAGATATAGAATATGCTATTAAAACAGGAGAGAAAAAATTTGAAAAGGGGATTCTTGCTCAAAGTAATAGAAATATCTTATATGTAGATGAGATCAATCTATTAGATGATCATATAGTTGATGTGCTTTTAGATTCTGCAGCAATGGGGGTAAATAGTATAGAGAGAGAGGGAATCTCTTTTAGTCACCCTGCTAAATTTGTGTTGGTAGGAACAATGAATCCAGAAGAGGGAGATCTAAGACCACAATTATTAGATAGATTTGGTTTAGTAGTAGATGTAATAGGTGAGAGAGAACCTAGTAAAAGAGTGGAAGTTGTAAAAAGAAGAATAGAGTTCGAAAATAACCCTAAGAATTTTATAAAAAAATATGAAGAGGAAGAGAGAGCTTTAAAAGAGAAGATTGAGAGAAGTAAAAGTATTTTAAATAGTGTAAATTGTAGTGATGAGATGTATGAGATAGCTGCTAAAATATCTATTGCATTAAATGTTGATGGACATAGAGCTGATATAAGTGTTATAAAAACAGCAATAACAATAGCTGCATATGAGGGAAGAGAAGATGTATTGAGAGAGGATATGTTGAGAGCAGCAGTATTGGCACTTCCTCATAGAATGAGAAAAACTCCTTTTGAAGATGGTATTTTAGAAGAAAGTAAAATAGAGAAACTAATCGAAAGTTTATAAGGAGGAAAAGATGATATTTCCTTTTGTAGCAGTAGAGGGGCAAGAGAAAATAAAAAAGGCTCTTCTTTTAAATATAATAAATCCTAAAATTGGTGGAGTACTGATAAATGGAGAAAAAGGAACTGCAAAATCAACATTAGTAAGAGGTATTGGTGAAGTTTTTCCAGAGATAAAAATAGTAAATCTTCCTTTAAATATAACAGAGGATAATCTATTGGGAAGTTTAGATATAGAAAAAACATTGAAAACTGGAAAAAAAGTTTTTCAAGATGGACTTTTAAAAAAATGTCACAATAATATTCTATATATAGATGAAGTTAATCTATTGGGAGATAGTATTATAAGCAACATTTTAGAAGTAGCCTCTAGAGAGATAAATTATATTGAAAGAGAGGGTATAAGCATCTCACACCAATGTAAATTTGTTTTGATAGGTACAATGAATCCAGAAGAGGGAGGGTTGCGTCCTCAACTTTTAGATAAATTTGGGCTTTATGTAAATGTAGAGGGTAGTGACAATATACTAGAAAGAGTAAAAATAATTAAAAAAAGATTGGAGTTTGAAGACAATCCTAGAAAATTTTGTGAAAAATATAAAGAAGATAATGAGGCACTAAGAGAGAAAATTTTTAGAGCTAAAGAGAGATTATGTGAGATAAAAGCTAGTGAGCAGATAATTAATATAGCTATAAAAATAGTAGAAGAAGCTAATACTACTGGGAATAGAGCTGAAATAATATTGATAGAAACAGCAAAGGGGTTAGCTGCTTTAGATGGAAGAAAATATCTGAATATAAGTGATTTAAAAGAGGCTGCTGAATTTGTTCTTCCACATAGGACAAATCAAAAAAATCAATCTGTTAGCAAAGATGATAGTGAGAATATGGAGAATAAAAATTCAGAGGAGCAAGAAAACAGTGGAAACAATAATGAACTAGCAGATAGAGATCAAAAAAATCAAGAAAAAGAGGAAAATAACCAAGAGGAAAATTGTAATACTGATGATAAATCAGAGATTGAAGAAGATGAGAATATAGAAAATTCTCAAGAGAAAAAGGAAAATAGTTCAGAATTAGAGGAAGAGTTTAAAATTGGGGATATTTTCAAAGTAAAAGATATTTTTCTTGATAGTGTAAGGGACAATAAAAAAAGAAATGGAACAGGAAAGAGATGTAAGACTAAAAGTGGATCTCTTCAAGGGAAATATGTAAAGAGTATTATTCCTAAGGGAAAAATAATTGATTTTGCTTTTGATGCAACTATTAGAGCAGCAGCTCCATATCAAAAAAAATCTGATATTAATGGATTGAAAATAAAAATAAGAAAAGAGGATATCAGAGTAAAAGTTAGGGAGAGAAGGACAGGAACAAGTATATTATTTGTAGTTGATTCTAGTGGCTCTATGGGGGTAAAAAAGAGAATGGAAGCAGTGAAAGGGGCGATTATGTCACTTTTAAAAGATGCCTATGAAAAAAGAGATCGTGTTGGATTAGTAGCTTTTAGAAAAGATTGTGCTGAAGAATTGTTGCCTATTACTAGAAGTATTGATCTTGCTCAAAAGAAACTGGAGAAACTAACAACTGGTGGGAAAACTCCATTGGCGGCAGGAATAGAGAGAGCATATAATATTATAAAAAAAGAGTTGAAAAAAGATGAAAAGGTAGTTCCATTAATTCTCTTTCTTTCTGATGGTAAAGCTAATTATTCTATTTCAGGAAAGGATCCAATAAAAGAGAGTTTAGAATTAGCTCAGAAGATAAAAAAAGAGAATATTAGAACAATTGTAATCGATACAGAAGAGGGATTTATAAAGCTGGAGATGGCGAAAACTTTAAGTGAGGCATTAGGTGCAGAGTACTATAAACTTGAAAATTTAAAAAGTGAAGATATGCTTAAATTAATAAAAAATAGTATATAAAGAAGGAAAAGTATGTATAAACTATTAAATAGAACAGATTTTATCAATATGGAAAATATAAGAGAGGATTTAGAATATTATATAAAAAAATATAATTTTGATGGGATTGAGCTAATAAAATTTAATGAATCTGACAATACTTCAGTAAAAGAGTATATTAAAGGATATCATATGAGATTTTTCCCATCATGGTTTGAACTATATACAGGAAATATATCTGCTTTGTATGAGGAGTTAAAAGATAAAAAATATTTTAAATCTCTATGTGGTGGAGAGAAAAGCAAAGAGGAGTTAATAGATTATTATAAAAAAGAGCTGGAAATAGCAAAGGAATTAGAGGTGGAATATGTTGTTTTTCATGCTTGTAATTCTAAAGTTACTGAAAGTTTAACTTATAATTTTAAATACTCAGATAAAGAGATATTAGATGGGGTTATATCATTAATTAATGAAGTTTTTGATAATGAAAAATATAATTTTAAACTGTTATTTGAAAATCTTTGGTGGCCAGGGTTAAAACTTTTGAATAAGGAAGAGGTAGAGTATCTTTTTTCAAAAATTAAATATAAAAATATTGGGCTTATGCTTGATACAGGACATATGATAAATAGTAATTATTATTTGAAAAGCTCAAAAGAGGCAGTGGAGTATATAAAAAGGAATATTGATAATTTAGGGGAGTATAAAAACTATATCTATGGTATGCACCTTAATTACTCTTTATCAGGGGAATATGTAAGAAAGAGTATTGAAGAGAATAGAGATAAAAAAATAGATATAGAGGATTTGATGAAAAGAATATATATACATATTAACTCTATTGATTATCACGATCCCTTTGAAGATGAGGGGATAGTGAATATTATAAAATCACTTCCAATAAAGTACCTAGTTTATGAATCGATTGCTAAGAGTGATGAAGAGTTAGAAGATAAAATACTACGTCAAGATAGGGTTTTAAAAAAATTTAAAATCTTTTAATAAAATAAATGGAGGTAAAAAATGAGAAAAGTAGTGGCATTTCCTACAAGAGATGGAGAAAATTTAGAAAAACATTTTGGGCATAGTGATAAGTTTGTTTTATACACTATTGAGAATGGAGAGATTAAATCAAAGGAGATATTAGATGCTCCTGAACCAGCTCATGGAGCAGCAGCAAAATTTTTAAAAGAAAAAGGTGTTGATGTTGTAGTTACAGGACATATTGGATCAACTGTTTTTGATGCAGTAAAAGCTAATGGTGGGGAGTTTATATTGGGAATAGAAGGGAAAATAGAGGAGTTAATAAAGAAATTTTTAAATAATACTCTTACTTGCAAGGGAAAAGAGTATGTCCATGTGTATACAACACATTGTCACAAATAAGAAATAATTTAATTATTTTATAAGAATAAATAAAGTTTATAAAATCCTTAGGTGAAATTAATAAAATTGAAATTATTAAAAATAAAGTCAATTTTTAGAATAAACCTTGGGATTTTTATTAAACAATATTTGAGTACTTATAGTTCATAAGTCCGATAATATATTTATAAAAACAAACATTATAAAATATATCTTATTGACTTTTCAAAACAGATAATATACAATTATCTTGTAAACAAACAGACAATAGGTGCTTATATAAGCTTAATAGAGGAAGAGGAGTGAAAATCTCCCACAGTGAAAACTGCTGTAAGGTGGACGAAATCACAATAATGTCACTGGGAAACTGGGAAGGCGTGAGAGTAGGATGAAACCAAGTCAGAAGACTTACCAAATCATAATTAAGATATTTTTATCTTTTTTGTTTGATTAACAGTAAGTAGAGACTCTATTTACTGTTTTTTTATTAAATAATCCTAAAAATTTTCGGAGGTTAATATGAAAAAAATTTTTAAAGCAGTAGGAATATTATGTTTTAGTGTTATTTTAAGTTCTTTACTTTATGCGAATGAAACAGAAGTAATTGACTTAGCAGGAAGAAAAGTTACTATACCCAAAGAATCAAAAAAGGTTCTTGCTTTGACAGGACCATCTTTTGAAAAAATTCTTATGTTAGGCGAAACAGAGAAAATTGTTGGAGTTGCTCCATCAGCTGTAAATAATTGGTCTAAAATAGTTAGTCCTAATATAAAAAATATTCCAATTATAAAAAATCCAAAAACTCCTAATGTTGAAGAACTAATGAGTTTAGGAGCTGAATATGCTTTCTATTGGAATCTTCCTGAATCTATAGATAAATTAAAACAAGTAGGAATAGAAGCGATAGTAACTCAATTTCCTAGTAACGATAATCCAAAGACTATAGAAGAATTTATAAAATTCCAAAAAGATGAAGTTAGAGTGACAGCTCAAGCTTTAGGTGGAGAAGCTCTTGAAAAAGAAAAATTATGGAATAAATATTTTGATAGTAAAGTAGATATGATTTTAAGTAGAACTAAAAACTTAAAACCTGAAGAAATTCCAAATGTTTATTATGCTCGTTCTGACGAAGGACTTGTTTGTTTTTCTAAAAATTCTTATCCTCAATTTCTTGTAGAAATAGCGGGAGGAAATTACTTAGCAAAAGATACTTTAAAAGAAATGAATGATACTGTTACTATTGAAAAAATAATATCTTGGAATCCAGATGTTATATTTACAGGAAGATTAAAAAGTACAGGAATAATTACAGATAATCCTAGTTGGTCAGGACTAAAAGCTGTACAAAATAATAGAGTTTACTTATGTCCTACAGGAATAAAAGATTGGGATTATAGCAGTGAAAATATATTACTTTTACAATATATAGCAAAAATGCTTCATCCTGAATTATTTAAAGATATAGATATGAAAAAAGAAATTAAATATTACTATAATACTTTCTATGGATATGATATTTCGGATGAAAATATAGAAAATATTTTAAATCATAAAGATCCATCAGGAAAATAAAATGAATAGAAATAAAATTAGATTTTTAATATGTTTTACAGGAATTTTAACAGTTATAATATTTTGCTTAGGCATGACAGTAGGGAGATTCTATATTCCAATTACTACATTTATAAAAATATTTTTTTCAAAAATTTTTAATATAGAAACAACTTGGACAAAGAATATGGAAAATGTTATTTGGACAGTTAGATTCCCTAGACTTTTAGGAGCAATTTTAATAGGAGGCGGACTATCATTAGCTGGAACAACTTATCAAGGAATATTTAAAAATCCTTTAGTTTCTCCAGATTTATTAGGAGTTTCAGCTGGAGCTTGTGTTGGAGCCTCAATTGGTATTATTTTAGAGACATCATATATTTTAATACAACTTTTTGCATTTGTAGGAGGAATATTAGCAGTAATTTTAACGACTATTATTCCAAAATTATTTAAAAATCATTCAAATTTAATTTTAGTTCTTTCTGGAATTATCATTGGAGGATTTTTTTCTTCAATACAAGGGCTTCTTAAATATATCGCTGATCCTGAGACTCAACTAGCTACTATTACTTATTGGACAATGGGAAGCCTTGCAAAAATTAATATGAAAGATATTTGTTTTGTAGCACCAGCTATAATTATAGCTGGATTACTTCTTATTTTTCTTAGGTGGAGAATAAATATTCTATCTTTAGGAGAAAAAGAAGCTAAATCTTTAGGAATAAATGTTGAGCAATTAAGAGGAGTAGCTATAATTTGTTCTACAATTTTAACAGCTTCATCTATATGTTTAGCAGGAACTATAGGGTGGATAGGGCTAGTAATTCCTCATTTAGGAAGATTGCTAGTAGGATCTGACAATAGATATCTTATACCTATTAGTACTTTTTTAGGAGCAAGTTTCCTTATAGTAGTAGATACATTAGCTAGAAATATAAATGGTTCCGAAATACCTATTAGCCTTTTAACAGGTTTTATTGGAACTCCTTTGTACACATGGCTTCTAATTAAGCAACATACAAAAATATAGCGAGGAAATTATGGATAAAATATTAGAAGTAGAGAATATTAGTTATTCCTATGACAATGATAAAAATATATTTAGTGATCTTTCTTTTTCTTTAAATAAAGGAGAAATTTTTAGTATTTTAGGAGTTAATGGTGCTGGAAAATCTACTCTTTTAAATTGTTTGACAAATTTAGAAAAAGTAAAATCTGGTGAAATAAAAATTAATGGGAAAAATATTTATAATATGTCCAGAAATGAATTTTCTAAAATAGTAGGTTATGTTCCTCAAATACATACAGCAACATATTCTTATGAGGTATTAGATTTTATTTTAATGGGAAGAAGTCCTCATATAGGTATTTTTAACAGTCCTAAAAAGAAAGATTATGAAATAGCTATAGAGGTTATAAATAAATTAAATTTGATACATCTTATGGATAAAAAAATAACTACATTAAGTGGTGGAGAATTTCAACAAATATTAATAGCTAGAGTTTTAGTTCAACAACCACAAATAATAATTCTTGATGAGCCTACTAATCACTTAGATTACGGAAATCAAATTAGGGTCTTAAGAATGATAAAATCTTTAGCCAAAGATGGATATTCAATAATATTTACAACTCATACTCCAGAACATGCTTTAATGTTAAATGAAAAATCAGGAATATTGAGTAAAAATGGAAAATTTATCATAGGAAATACATGTGATATTTTAACTGAAAATAATCTCAAAGATATTTATAAGATTGATTTGCATCTTTTTTATGAGGAAAAATTTAATCGAAAACTTTGTGTCCCAGAGTTTTAAAAGTTACAATTATTGCACTTCTTAAAAAGAAGTGCAATTTTAAATTTTTCAATTTTAGGTGAAAAAATGATAATATATTTTAACTTATCTTATTATATAAACAAAAAATGTTTATCTTTTATAAAAATAAAGAATAAGGAGACAATTATGTTATTATATTTTGAATTGGAGGATTTTGTTCTTTCAAAGAAATAATTTTTAAGTGTAATGGAAAAGAGTAGGCTTAAAAATAAACCTACTCTTTTTTATTACCAACTATTTATTTACAGCCTCAGATAATGCTTTTCCTGGTTTGAATTTAACTACTTTTTTAGCTTCGATAGTCATTTCTTCTCCAGTTTGAGGATTTCTACCAGTTCTAGCAGCTCTTTCAGCAACTTCAAATTTTCCAAATCCTATAAAAGTAATATCTTCACCTTTTACTAATCCTTCTTCTAAAGCAGCAAGGAATGCATTAGCTTTTCTTTCAGCTTCAGCTTTAGTTTCGAATGCACCTTTCTCAAAATATAAATCAATAAACTCTTTTTTAGTCATTTCAAATTCCTCCTTAACCAATCATTATATTGGTTATAACATAATTTTATCTAAAATACAAATATTAATTAATTTTATTTTTAAATAAAAAATAAGATTGTTTAAAATTTGTTAATATTCTAAACTTTTAATTTTAACAAACTTTTTGTAAAATGCCATACCTACAAAGATGATCTCTTTTATTCCTCTATCTTGTAGAGATACATAATATTTTTTATCTTTTATTTGTTCTAAAGCTTCTTCTGCTTTTTTTTCAAGATTTTCTTCACTATCAGCAACTTTAAATTCTAAAATAAATCCTCTCATATTTTTATTTAATGGTTCAATTTCTATATCATATCTTCCAAGTCCACTTTCTCCATTAGAATTTATATGATATCTTCCTTCAAGATGAATCATCAGACCTAAGATAAAATTATGGTACACTTTCTCTATATTTGAAATATCATAAAAGCTCATATATTTTAAAAGTATCTCTTGAAGTTCTATTTCAAATTTATCAATATTGTTATCTAAAAGATTTTTTATTAATCTTTTAAAAGTTAGATTTGTTCCAAATGAAATCTCTATAAAACTATCTTTAAAAAATTTTTTTACCTCATTATTTGGAATTTTTATACTATAAATATCATCTTCTATTTTCTTATCAATAGTTAAGTATCCAGAAAATAGCAACAGCTCCCATAAGTCATGAGCCTCTAAAACCTCTTGAAGTGTTGATTTTCCTGTAATCTCTTCTTCCACTTCTTTTCCGAATAGCAGATTATTTAATTTATTAAAAGTTTCTCTATCAGCTGATTTAAGTATATCTTTTATAAGATAATTTTCTGATGTATCTATCCAATAACTTTTAAACTCCCTTTCTGATAAAAAATTTAAAATACTCCAAGGATTATATACTTTTGTATCTCCAAATTTATATCCATTATACCAAGAATGAACTTCTTCTAATTTAGAGCCAATCTCATAGTATTTTAAACTTTCCTTTACTTCTTCTTCTAAAAATCCAAAATATTCATCATACTCCTTATTTAAAATAGTATATTCTTTTAGATTATTTAAATCAGAAAATATTCCAGCTCTTATAACTCTTATTATTCCTGTAATTACTCCCATTTGAAGAACTGTATTATCCTTTAATACAGAACCATATAATCCACTGAAAAAACTTTTAGCTTCTTTATAATAACCATATCTGTAAGCTGATATTAAAGGGGTATCATACTCATCTATTAAAATTATTACTTTTTGATTATAATATCTTTTTAAAATATTAGCAAAAATAGACAAAGAGTTCTCTAAAATACTTTCTTCTACAGTGTCATTAAATATTATTTTTTCCAAAAAATCAGAATCTATTTTATCTACTTCTTTTAGTAAAAATCTATATTCAGAAAAAAGATGAGATATTTTTATTTTTAAATTTTTAAAAAGCTTTTCCCAAGTATTTCCCTTGATGTCCTTCATTGATATAAAAATTACAGGATATTTTCCCTGTTCTTTAAAATATAATGAATTTTCTATTTCTAACCCCTTAAATAACTTTCTATTTTCTTCAGCATCTCTTACATCAAAGAAATATTTTAACATTGACATATTAAGAGTTTTTCCAAAACGCCTTGGACGGGTAAAAAGAAGTGTTTTACCTACATTTTTTCCAATCTCACTTATAAAAGGAGTTTTATCTACATAATAATAATTATTTTCTATTAAAGTTTTAAAG
>UQQO01000002.1 GCA_900543175.1 uncultured Fusobacterium sp. | reverse complement strand
GCGCCTGCCTGTCACGCAGGAGGTCGCGAGTTCGACCCTCGTCGCTCCCGCCATTTAAAAAATCAAGCATACTAAAAAGTATGTTTTTTTTATTTTTTGAAGAAATAGTTCTATATTGTTAATGAAGTATGTTATAATATTTAATTAAAACTAAAGGGGGAATAGAAGTGCTAAAAAAATTTGTAAGTTATTATAAACCATATAAAAAACTTTTCTTTCTAGATCTATTTGTAGCTACAATTTCAGCTCTTTGTGATCTATTTTATCCAATGATAACAAGAGAGATAGCTAATAACTCTATACCTAATAGAGAGATAAGAGCTATTGGAATATTTGCAGGAGTTCTTTTAGTAATTTATCTAATAAAAATGCTATGTGCTTATTTTATGCAGTATTGGGGACATTTAGTTGGAGTTGGAATGCAAGCAGATATGAGAAGAGATATCTATAAACACCTTCAAAATTTGCCAATAAGATATTTTGATAACAATCAAACTGGAAGTATAATGTCAAGAATAGTAAATGATCTTCAAGATATTTCAGAACTTGCTCATCATGGACCAGAAGATCTATTTATCTCATTTTTTATGATAATTGGAGCATTTGCAATGTTAATCAGAATAAATATTCAATTAACATTGATAATATTTTGTCTTTTACCTTTAATACTGCTTTATAGTATGTTTCAAAGAAAAAGATTATTAGCTGTTTTTATGAAGACTAGAGAGAAAACAGGGGATATCAATGCTAGATTGCAAAATAGTATCTCTGGAATAAGAGTTTCTAAAGCTTTTGTTATTAATGAAAATGAGAGAGAAAGATTTGAAAAAGATAATCAAAAGTTTGTAGAAGCTAAGAGCAAATCTTATAAGATAATGGCTGAATATACAGCAGGAGTTGGATTTTTAACAGATCTATTAGATTATGTTGTCCTTATTTTTGGTGGATTATTTACTTATTGGGGAAAAATAGGAATTGGAGATTTTCTTGCCTATCTTCTTTATATAAAGATATTTACTCAACCTATAAAAAGATTGATAGCCTTTGTTGAACAATTCCAAAATGGTATGAGTGGATTTAAAAGATTTATGGAACTTATAGGAGAAGAGGAAGAGGGAGACAAAATTGATGCAATAGATATGGGAAAAGTTGAAGGAGAGATAGATCTACAAAATGTTTCTTTTGACCATGAAGATAAATCTGTTTTAAAAAACATCTCACTAAAAATATCTAAAGGTAAGATGCTTGCATTAGTAGGACCATCTGGTGGAGGAAAGACAACTCTTTGTAATCTGATACCGAGATTTTATAATATTAAATCTGGGGATATAAAGATAGATGGAAAAAGTATCTATGATGTTAAGTTAGAATCTCTTAGAAAAAATATTGGAATAGTTCAACAAGATGTTTTCCTATTCACTGGAACAATTAAAGAGAATATATTAGTAGGAAATAGTGAAGCCACAGATGAAGAGGTAATGATAGCAGCTAAAAAAGCTAATATTCATGATTTGATAATGGAGATGCCAGAGGGATATAATACCTATGTTGGAGAGAGAGGGGTAAAGCTTTCAGGTGGACAAAAGCAGAGAATTGCAATAGCAAGAATTTTCTTGAAAAATCCACCAATACTTATATTAGATGAGGCTACATCTGCACTTGATAATATTACAGAGAGATTGATTCAAAACTCGTTAGAAGAGCTATGTAAAGGAAGAACTACAATAGTTGTTGCTCATAGACTTTCAACAATTCAAAATGCTGATGAGATAATAGTTCTTACTGATAATGGAATAGAGGAGAGAGGAACTCACCAAGAGCTATTAGCAAATAAAGGTTTCTACCATAAATTATATAATATGAGTCAATTATAAAAATATAGGGAACTCTTAAAATAAAAATTTGCTTAATTAGAAGTTATGTATTATATTTATATTAAGCAATTTAATTGAAGAGAGGTGATGCTCATGATAAAATTACTTAACTAAAATGGTAATTTTGTCATGGGCATTTTTTTATTCAATAAAATACTAGATTTTGGAGGAAGAAAAGATGAAAAAATTTAAAATTTCATTTAAGAAAATTTTAGTTGTTATATTTATAAGTTGTATATCTATATCAATTTATGGTGGACCTAGTTACAATGTAGATAATTTAAGAATAGAGGCATATATTAATCCAGATGGAAGTGTAGATGTAAATGAGCTTGTTCAATATAATGCTTATGAGATTAATGGGATTCTTTATAATATAGATTATAAAGGGTATGGAGATCTGAAAAATCTAAGAGTTTTTTATGAGAAGGATAGCGAGTTTATTCCTGCTATAAATAACAATAGCCAAAGAAGAGGAACTTATTCTCTAAAAGATAGAGATGATTTGAGAGAGGTAAAACTTTACTATCCTATGAGAGATACAAAAAAATGGTTTCTTTTTCAATATACTCTTTCTCAAGGGGTAACAGTATATAATGATATTGCTCAATTTAATAGAAAGATGGTAGGAAGAGGTTGGCAAACAGATATAGAAAATATTCAAATAAAAATAATTCTTCCAAAAAATGTAAATAAAGAGGATATAAAAGCTTTTGGGCATGGACCTCTTACTGGAAATGTAGATATTATAAGTGGAAGGGAGATTCTTTATACTCTTAAAGGATATTATTCTGGAGAGTTTGTAGAAACTAATGTTCTTTTTCCTAAAAGTTTAATTCCAAATATAAAACCATCTCTTGTAAAAAATGAAGATGGGTATGAAAAAATTATAAAAATGGAAAATAAATTGGCAGACAAGGCAGATAGAGAGAGAAAGTTTGCTCAAATGAGGGGAACTATTGGAAATATAGTTTTCTTTCTTTGGGGTGGTTGGATAATCTTTATAGTTGGGCTTAACTATGTAAAAAATAGAAAGAAATATAAGGTAGAAAATGAATATGGAGAGTATTTTAGAGAGGCTCCAGATGATTTTTCTCCAGCTGTAGGAGGATCTATTGCCTATAGACATGTATCACCTAACCAACTACTTGCTACAGTTATGGACTTAGTAAGAAGAGATATATTTGAAATGATAGAGGATAGAGTAAATAACAAAACTATTCTTAGAAAAAACTCTTATGATGAAAGCTCATTAAAAAATTATGAAAAGTTTGTAGTTGATTGGTATATTGATGAGATAGGAAATGGTACAGAGGTATCAATGGAGGAGATAGAGGAAAATATTAGGGACAGAAGAAATGCTATAAAATTTGGAAGAAACTATGAAAAATGGGAATCAATGGTAGAGAAAGAGCTGAAAAAAGTTGGATTTGAAAAAGAGCCAGTTAAAAAGTTGCCAATAGCTTTAGGAATGATTACAGGTTTTTTAAGCATGCCTCTTGGACCTTTCTTAGCAGCTTATTTTGATAATGGAAAATTTATTATTTTTACATTTATAGCTTTTGCAATGTTAAATTTTACAATATCAACAAGGGGAAAATATACTTTAGAGGCTGAAAAATTAAGAGCAAAATGGTTGGCATTTAAAAAGTTCTTAGTTGATTACAGTAATTTAGAGGAGGCTAAACTTGCATCAATACATATTTGGGAACACTATTTTGTATATGCAATAGCTTTAGGAGTTGCAGAAGAGGTAGCAAAGGGATACCAAAAAATATTTAGAGATAGTGGAGAAAATATATCAAGACTTAATAGAACTCCTCTTATGGGAATGTACAATAGAAACTCAGGATTTAGAAGTATAGAGAGAACAGTTTCTAGAGCTACTACAAGGGGAATATCAGAACTTGCTAAGAGCAGACCATCGTCAAAAGGAAGTGGTGGAGGATTTAGTGGAGGCTCTTCAGGTGGTGGAGGAAGCCGTGGTGGAGGTGGAGCATTTTAATCTCTGCCTACTAAAAAAAGAGGTGATAATATGTTAACTATAATTGGAATTATACTGATTGCAGTGGGAAGTTTTAATATTTTTCAATATAATAAAGCTATTGAAGGAAGTTTCTATACCACAGGAACTCTTATAAGTTACAATTACTCTCCAAGTTTAAATAAATATTATCCTATTTTCAGATATGTTGTGAATGGAATAACTTATGAAGAGGAGTATAGAGGAAGATATAACAATAAAGCAAGAGAAGAACTGAAAAATATAAATATTGATGAGATGCCTGAGAAAACTAGAAAATTTATGAAAAAAATAAAAGATGTTAATTTAGTAGAGTTTGAAGTTGGAAAAGATTATAAACTGCTAGTAAATAAAGATAATCCAAAAGAGTATTGGATTGCAGAAGATGGAGCTAATAAAGGGAGAGAGTATATTTTGATAATTATAGGAGGAGTTTTTTTAGCAGTTTCATTTATTGGTAAGATAATAGGTTTTATTTTCTAGAAAGGAAGGGAGAGCTATGAAAGCTAAGGTAATACTAGGAGTAGTTTTATTAGTTGGAATAGGAGTTGGAACTTATATTTATCAAAATAGATACTTATTTTTTAAATATCTTCCTGCTATTGAAAAAGAGGAACAGTTAAAAAATATCAATGGAAAACTTTGTGATGAAGATGGAAAGCTTTTCACTGGAAGAACTAAAAGTGCAAGTGAAGAGTATACAGATATTTATTCTTATAAAGATGGAGAGCTTGATAGTTTAAATGTTGTTTATTATAAAAATAATATTAAAGAGATTGGACATTGGAAAGCTGGAAAACAAAATGGGCTTTTTCAAATGTACACAGAAGATGGAGTACTTATAGATAATGCTAACTTTAAAGATGGAGAAAGAGATGGAGTTACAGAACAATTTTATAATGATACAGGAAAATTGAGAGTATCAGCAAATTATAAAAATGGAGTTCTTGAGGGAGAATTTAAAGCATACTATCCAAATGGAAATCTTCAAGGAGAAGTAAACTATGTAAATGGAGAGATGAATGGAGATTTTAAAGAATATCACGAAAATAAAAAAATAAGACTTTCAGGAAGTTATAAAAATAGTTTACAAGAGGGAGAATGGAAATCTTATTTAGAAGATGGTACTTTAGAATCGATAATAAACTATAAAGCTGGAGAACTTCATGGTTTAAAAGAAGATTATTATAAAAATGGAAATGTATGGACAAGACAAGAATTTAAAAATAATGATTTAGATGGAGTTTATGAAGTTTATTATGAAAATGGAAATCCACAATTGAAAGCCAAAATAAAAAATGGACAGACAATAGAGGAGCAAAGATTTAACCATGATGGAACACTTTATAATGAACAAGATGAAAAGATAGTTGAAAGTAATGATGAAATTATAATATCAGAAAGTTCAGAGGATTTTTCAAAAGAGCTTGAAAAAGGTATGGAAACATTAGGAAAAGAGGTTGGAAACTCTTTAAATTCTATGGTTGATGCTACTATAATTACAAATCTTGCATATGTTGATTTAATGAGCTTTGAAAATGTAGAAATTCTTGAAGAAAACTTAATTTTTAATGATAATGAGAAAATTCCATTCAAAAGAAGTTATAAAAATGGTGTACATAGAGTTAATGTGCCTTTTGAAAATAACAGTTATCTTTGGGTTGAGTTAAAAGAAAACAGTGAGAAAAAACATAGATTATTTGCAGAAAATTATGAGAAGTTTAAAAAGATAAAAGGAGATAAAAAAATAAAGCTTGAAGATCTTATTTTTCCTACAATAGATGATTATTATAGGGAAAATAATGTGTTACAGAAATTTTTTGATATAACTATATCTGTAAAAAATCATTCTTAAAGAAGTATAGGAGGAGAAAGTGAAAAAATATTTAATGATTATAACCTGTTTTTTATTAGTTATTTCTATAAACATATATGGAGCAACTAAGGAGAGTGAAAATAAGATGATAAAAAATAATTTTGAATTTGGACTTACTATCAATGATACGTATTTTTCTGTTCCAAGTTCATTAAAACAACTTATTGATGATGGGTGGACTATAAGTAATAAAACACCATATTTTTTAAATCCACTAGTTGGAGAAGATTATTATGCTATGAGAACAGATTGGTCATTATCAAAAGATGGTAAAGGTATTCTTAATGGTGGAAAAATTATCAGACTTTTAGAAAAAAATGGAGTATTTTTAGAAGTTACAATTGCAAATCAAGATACAGAAAGTAATGAGCCATATAAAAAAATAGAAGATGGAGTAGTTAATTCTATTACTGCTTTTTATGATAAAAAATGTTCAAGTATAAAAATAAATAATAAAGAATTAAGCAGCTTAACACCTGATATCTTATTTAAAGATTATACTCAAAGCGATGGGTGGGAACATATTCCAACAAATTATAGAAATCATCCTGAATTTGGAATTTCAACAGAACATACTATTATGAAAATTGTAGATAATAACGAAAGAAGTATAACTATCTATTTTGATTTAGAAAACAGAGCTTTTAAAGTACAATTACTAAATCAAACACCGTTAAAAAAATAATAAAATCTTAGAGGAGGAAAAATATGAAAAAATTAGTTTTTATTTTAGGATTATTAGTGGGGATAACTTTATATGCAGAAGAAAAATCTAATATAACTAAAGCTGTTTCATCAGTAGTATCAGAAGTTGTTTCTACTGGAAAAGATGTTTTAAAAGGTGTAAAAGAGGGAATAGACACAGGAAGAAAAGATGGGACAAGTATTGATAATGCTTTTATAATTTATGATAAAGAACAGTTTGAAGAAAATGTAAAAGCTGAAGTTTTATCAGTAACAAAAGATGATATAGGGTATAAAGTAACTGTTGGTTTAAGAAATGAAACAGATAGGATGATAAGATTAACAAATCTTAATGAACAAAAATCTTTGCAACTTTTAGATAGTGATGGCTTTGCAGTTTTTGCACAAGAATTAGTTGAAGATATTAATATACCAAAGAAAGCAGCAGTAAAAAGCAGTTTTAGATTTCCTGCTGATGGGCAACCAGCAATATTAAAGATTTATGAAAGAGAAATAAAGATTAATAGTGAAGTATTAAAATAGCTAAATAGAAGAAAATTTTAATAGGAAAAAAGAGGTGGATAAAAATGAAAAAATTTTTAAAAATAGTAATGTTTTTAACTTTATCCACCTTTTCTTTTGCTAAATGGGAAGTAGATAGAGATTATAATATGATTTTTACTTATTCAGTAAAATCAGAGCCAAATCAAAAAGGTGTTCTTTATATAAGAAAGGGTTCTTATGATGATATTCTTAATTATTATTCTTTGTATATATTAACAGATAAATATCCTGCTTTTACTGAGAAAATTGATGAAGATAAAACAATGCAGAAAACAAAAGTTGAATTAGTAACAGAACATCCTATTGAATTTGAACGAAATGGAATAGTAAATATCTATAAGCCTAATGAGATATTTATACTTCTTATAGATGATGAGATGGAGATTTTTAAAAGAAGTAAAACTTTAAAGATTATTTATAAGGATAGAAATTTATCATCTTGTTATATAGAGTTTGATATAACTGAATTAGAAAAAGCTATTAAAAAGATAAAAGTTAAAAAAATATAGGAAATTACTCTTGATGAAATAAAAAAAATATAGGATACTTATATAAGTTAGAAATTATAAAATAAATAGGGAGATAGAATGGCAAAAATTAATATTAAATCATTAAAGAAAAGTGAAGAAGTAGATTGTTATGTAGCAGAAATCAATGAACTATGGGGAGATAAAGGAATAGAAACTACAATTGATTTTGTCTATGGAACAGGTAATAAGATCAAAGTAAAAAAACTTCTTCCTCTTATAGAAGAGAAGTTAGAGATTATTGATAGTAATAAAAAATGGATTGTTGAAACTATTATTGAGGACAATATTCTTTCAGAAATAGATGAAAGTGAATATAGTTTTATAGAAAAACCTTTTAAATCTAAAAAAAATGCGAATTTTTTATCACAATTAGAAAAATATGTAAGAACTAAACTAAAAAAGAAAATGATAGACAAAAAAACATACTATTTAGATGTAAATAATGAAAGGATTACTCTTCCAATATCAGAGGAAGATTTTTTTGAAAGTTTGAAAATAAGTGATGTTGAAGTGAATATATACAGTATGGGAGCAGAGTATGATATTGAAGTTACATTTAAGATAAGAGCTATTCCTGATTATTTTGCAGAGCATAGTTTAGAAATGGTTTTAGATAGTGAAAATGAATTAAATATATTAGATTTAGCATCAGATGATAATTTTGGAGGACCTAGTCTTTTTGATGATGAATTTGACACAGATTTAGATGAAGAGTTTATAAAAAGTTATATGGAAGATATACACTCAAAAATTTTAATTTTTGAATTTATAGAGGCTATAAATAAAAGAAATATAAAAAAGATAGATTCTCTTCTAGATAGAAATTTTATATGTATTGATCAAAGTTTACAAGAAAGAAATAAAGCTGATATGAAAAAGTATTTTGAAAATATTTTTAAATCATATTCAAATTATCAAATTGAAGTTGTAGATAATGGTTTTGGAGAATCTGAAAGATTTTACTTCTCTCTTTTAATCAAAGGAATATATGGGGATTTAAAAGATAAGACAAAAATGTTCTTTGAGAAAAAGGCAGCTATTTATATATTTGGTATTGAAAATGATAAAATAAAATCTTTAGAAATATATGAGAAATCAAGACTTCCAATGAGAGATGAAATGATAGAGTATGAAGATTAAAAGATAAAATTAAAAAACTTTACATAATGGAGAAAGTTATGAATAATAAAGAAGAAAGTTTATATAAGTATATTTTAAACCTGTCAACATTTGAGATTGATAAATTAATTGAAAATTTTAAAAGTGAAATAGAAAAAGAGTTTTATTTAAGATTAGAGGAGTTAAAAGTGCAAACTTTACAAAAAGAACTGCTTTCTAAGGAGGAGATCCATGGCTAATTGTGTTATCTTTGCAGGTGTGAATGGTGCTGGAAAAACAACTCTTTATAAAATAATGACTTTATCAGAAAATTTAGGTAGGAGAATAAATACAGATGAAATTGTTATGGAGATAGGAGATTGGAGAAATAGTCAAGATCAAATGAGAGCAGGAAGAATAGCTTTAAATATGAGAAAAGAGTGTATAGATAAGATGATTTCCTTTAATCAAGAGACTACTCTTACAGGAAAGAGAATATTAAAAGCTATTGAAGAGATAAAAGAAAAGGGGTATACAATTTATCTTTATTATATAGGATTAAATTCTCCAGAAATAGCAAAGGAGAGAATAAAAAATAGAGTTTTAAATGGAGGACATGATATTCCAGAGGAAGTGGTGGAGAAAAGATATTATGAAACTCTTGAAAATTTAAAAAAAGTATTACCTTTGGCAGACTATGTAAGAATATATGATAATTCTAAAAATTATAAACTTTGTTACTATAAAAATAAAACCTGGGATTTAGTTCTTTCTCAAGAGTTACCAAAGTGGTTAGATGGGATTATTTAAAAAATTACATTGGAAAAGTTAAAAAATTTAAATGTCTTTATTTTTATGTTTAGAAACTAATTTTATTAAAAAGTTAGTTTCTATTTTTTTATTTTTTAAAAATAAGAAAAAAATTTTTCAAAACTTTGTTGACATATATGTTTTAAAGGAGTATAATCATAGTCAAAATAAATATTTTATAACAAGAGTACTAAAAAAATAGTACTGAGTTAAGTACGGTCTTTTTATGACTTTCTGTAAAATACTATATTTATATATAAAAATTTAAATAGTAATTAAATTGTAAGGGGGAAAATTATGAGAAAGTATTTATACGGATTTTTTATGTTTATTTTGTCAATCTTTGCTTTTGCAGCTGAACCAGATTATCACATTGGAGTAGTTAGTGGAACTGTATCTCAATCAGAAGATAGTCTACGTGGAGCAGAAGAAATTGTAAAAATGTATGGTTCAGTAGATAAAGGTGGAATGGTAACTCATGTTACATATCCAGATAACTTTATGCAAGAGATGGAAACAACTATTTCACAAATGGTTGGGTTAGCTGATGACCCTAAAATGAAAGTTATTATTGTAGGGGAAGCTGTTCCAGGAACAGTTGAAGCTTTTAGAAGAATTAGAGAAGCAAGACCAGATATTTTACTTATAGCAAATGCACCTCATGAAGACCCTGAAATTATTTCAGAAGCTTCAGATTTAGTTACAAATCCAGATAACGTAGCAAGAGGATATTTAATCGTTAAAGCAGCTAAAGAAATGGGAGCAGATAAATTTATGCACATCTCTTTCCCAAGACATTTAAGTTATGAATTATTATCAAGAAGAAGAAATATAATGGCTGAAGCAGCTAAAGATTTAGGAATGGAATTTATTGAAATGTCAGCTCCAGACCCAGTAAGTGATGTTGGAGTTGCAGGAGCACAACAATATATTCTTGAACAAGTTCCAAGTTGGTTAGAAAAATATGGTAAAAATGTAGCATTCTTTGCAACAAACGATGCTCATACAGAACCTCTTTTAAAAAGAGTTGCTGAAAATGGTGGATACTTTGTAGAAGCTGACTTACCTTCTCCAACAATGGGATATTCAGGAGCTTTAGGAATTAAATTCTCTGAAGATGAAAAAGGAAATTGGCCAAAAATCTTAAAGAAAGTTGAAGATACTGTTGTAGCAAAAGGAGCAGCAGGAAGAATGGGAACTTGGGCTTACTCATATAATTTCATCTCAGTTGTAGCTTTAGCAGATCATGCAAGAAACGTAATTGAAAATGATGTAGATGTTACAGACTTTGATGCTATTATGGAATCATTGAAGAAATTCACTCCAGGAGCAGGATGGAATGGAAGTAACTATACTGATGTAAATGGAATTGAAAAAGAAAACTTCTACTTATTATATCAAGATACTTATGTTTTAGGAAAAGGATATTTAAATATGACAAATGAAACTGTTCCTGAAAAATATTTTAAAATAAAATAATAAGGGAGGGGTAAAACCCCTCCTTTCATTTTTTAAGAGGTGAAAATGTGGAAAATAATGTTTTGTTAAAAATAGAGAATTTATCAAAATCTTTTGGGGAAAATGTTGTTTTAAAAGATATCAATCTTGAAGTTGAACCTGGAGAGATTGTAGGGCTAGTTGGAGAAAACGGTGCTGGTAAATCAACATTGATGAAAGCTATTTTTGGAATGTCAGTTATTCATGAAACTGGAGGGTATGGAGGAAAGATATACTTTGAAGGAAAAGAAACAAATTTTAAATCTCCATTTGATGCTCTTGAAGTTGGAATCGGAATGGTTCATCAAGAGTTTTCTTTAATTCCAGGGTTTAAAGCAAATGAAAATATTGTATTAAATAGAGAATCTACTTCAAGTAGTTTTTTAGAGGGACTTTTTGGAGAGAGGATAAAAAAGATTGATACTAAAGAGATAGAGAAGAGAGCAGATGAAGCAGTATCTCACTTAGGAATAAAGATAGACTCTGCTGAATTGATTAATGAGATGCCAGTAGCTCATAAACAATTTACTGAGATAGCTCGTGAAATAGAGAGAGAAAAAACAAAACTTCTTGTTTTAGATGAGCCAACAGCAGTACTTACAGAGGAAGAGGCAAAACTTCTTTTGGAAACAATGAAAAGATTATCAGAAAAAGGGATAGCAATAATATTTATTACTCATAGATTAGATGAGATAATGTCTGTTTGTGATAAAGTTGTTGTATTGAGAGATGGACTTCTAATCAATAGTGTAAAAACTAAAGATACAAATGTAAATCAGATAACTGAATGGATGATTGGAAGAAAAATAGAAAGTAATGAAGCTGTAGAAGAGGTAGAGGAAAAAGATAGAAAAACTATTCTTAATATTCAAAACCTATGGGTAGATATGCCAGGAGAGATGGTAAAAGGTCTTAACCTTGAAATAAAAGAGGGAGAGATTTTAGGACTTGGAGGAATGGCAGGACAAGGAAAAATAGGAGTAGCTAATGGAGTTATGGGGCTTTATCCAGCTAATGGAACAGTTGAATTTAATGGAGAAAAATTAGAATTAAATAATCCTAAATACCCATTGGACAAAGGAATTTTCTTTGTATCAGAGGATAGAAAAGGTGTTGGACTTCTACTTGAAAGTTCAATAGAGGATAATATTGCTTATCCAGCAATGCAAATAAAAGGTAAATTCTTTAAAAAGAGATTTAAACTTTTTAATATGGTAGATGAGGAAAAAATTAGAGAAAATGCTCAAGAGTACATAAAAAAATTGGAAATAAGATGTATGAGTGAAAAACAAAGAGCTCAAGAGTTAAGTGGAGGAAATCAACAAAAAGTTTGTCTTGCTAAGGCATTTACTATGGATCCAAAAGTTTTATTTGTATCAGAGCCTACAAGGGGAATAGATGTAGGGGCAAAAAAACTTGTTTTGGATATATTAAAAGAATACAATGCAACAAAAGGAACAACAATTATAATAACATCATCTGAAATAGAAGAATTAAGAAGTGTATGTGATAGAATTGCAATAATAAATGAAGGAAAAGTTGCAGGAATACTATCTCCAAAAGCTGATATATTAGAGTTTGGTAAGATGATGGTAGGAATTAAGGAGGAAAGAGATGAATAGTATAAAAAGTGCCATAAAGAATGCAGGGTGGCCAAGAATAATAATTGCTCTGTTTCTTTTATCAATGTATTTAATTTCTCCTTTTATAGGAATTAATTTAAAAACAGCTCTAGGAGATACTTTAGTAAGATTTGGAATGAATGCTATATTGGTTTTATCATTGGTGCCAATGATACAATCAGGAACAGGATTAAATTTTGGAATGCCTTTAGGGGTAGAAGCTGGACTTTTAGGAGCAGTAATAAGTATAGAATTGCAACTTACAGGAATAGCTGGATTTTTAGGAGCAATGTTATTTTCAATACCTTTTGCTTTATTATTTGGTTGGCTATATGGACATATATTAAATAAAGTAAAAGGTGGAGAGATGATGATTGCAACATATATAGGATTCTCTTCAGTTGCAATTATGTGCATAATGTGGCTTGTTCTTCCTTTTAAAAGTCAAGATATGATATGGGCATATGGTGGAGAAGGGCTACGTACTACTATAAGTGTTGAAAATTATTGGCATAGAGTATTAGATAAGGTTTTACATATTCCTAGTGATATTCTACCATTGGGAGAGATCTTCTGTTTTATCATTTTAGGAGCAATTATTTGGATATTCTTTAGAACAAAAACAGGATATGCAATGAAAGCTGTTGGAACAAATGATAAATTTGCCAAAGCAACAGGAATTGATATTGATAAGATTAGAATAAAATCAGTAATGATGTCAACAGTTATAGCTGCTATTGGAATTGTAGTTTATCAACAAAGCTTTGGATTTGTTCAATTATATTTAGCACCATTTTATATGGCATTTCCAGCTATTGCAGCTATTTTAATAGGTGGAGCATCAGTAAATAAAGCTACTATATTAAATGTAATTGTGGGAACATTCCTTTTCCAAGGGATATTAACAATGACACCTACTGTTGTAAATAATATAATTCAAACAGATATGTCTGAAACAATCAGAATTATAGTATCAAATGGAATGATACTATACGCATTAACTAGAAAGGAGAGTGCTGGAAGTGGAAAATAAAGTGAAAAATTTTCTTATAAATAATATAGTTCCTATATTTATGATAATTATTATCCTTTTATCTATACCAGTATCAGGATTAACAATAGATTATTTGATTCAAGAGATAATTTTAAGACTTTCACGTAATCTATTTTTAGTACTTTCATTGTTAATACCTATTATAGCAGGAATGGGATTGAACTTTGGTATTGTATTGGGAGCAATGGCAGGGCAAATAGCTTTGATATTTATAACAGATTGGGAAGTTATAGGATTACAAGGTTTCTTTTTGGCTATTATAATATCTTTACCAATAGCAGTTTTTATGGGATATATAGGTGGAGTAGTTTTAAATAGAGCAAAGGGAAGAGAGATGATAACTTCTATGATACTTGGATTCTTTATCAATGGAGTTTATCAACTTATAGTTCTTTATGGAATGGGAAAAGTTATTCCAATGAGAAATGATTCTATACTACTTTCAAGAGGTTATGGAATAAGAAATGCCATAGACTTAAAAGATATAAGAAGAGTTTTAGATGATGGTATACCTTTAAAAATAGCTGGATATTCAATACCAGTATTGACAATCTTAGCTATAGTTTTATTATGCTTATTTATTGTATGGTTTAGAAAAACTAAATTAGGACAAGATATGAGAGCCATAGGACAAGATATAGAGGTATCAAAGGCATCAGGAATAGCAACAGATAGAACAAGAATACTAGCAATAGTTATATCTACTGTTTTGGCTGCAATAGGACAAATTATCTTCCTACAAAATATAGGAACAATGAATACGTATAACAGCCACGAGCAAATAGGAATGTTTGCAATAGCAGCTCTTTTAATAGGTGGAGCAACTGTTTCAAAAGCTAGTATTCCAAATGCTTTAAGTGGAGTTATACTTTTCCATACAATGTTCGTATTAGCTCCAAGAGCAGGAAAAGAACTTATTGGTTCAGCACAAATTGGAGAGTACTTTAGAGTATTTATCTCTTATGGAATTATAGCCTTAGTTCTTATTCTTCACCAATGGAAGAGAGAAAAAGAGAAGGAAGAGGAGAGAAGAAGAGTTATAGAAGCTCAAACTGCTAAAAAGGAGGGGAATAATTAATGAAAATTATAAGAAACTGGGTTTGCTTAATTATTGTCTTAATTGGAATAGCAGTTGCACTTTTTATCACAGGAAAACAACATAGCGTGTTTCTTGATAATAAACAGGAAAATGGTTATTCATTAGTAGAGGTATCATATTCTATAGATGGTTCTAAATTTAAAAAATTAAAACCAAAGAAAAAAGCTATGGTTAATGTAAAGGGATCAACACATAAAATTAATTTGAAATTTAAAGATACAACAGGAAATGAAACTGTTCTTGAGAGAGAATTTAAAATTTCTCCATTAGATAATGTAGAAATCTCTATTCCTGCTCTATTAAATGATGATGCAAAATGGATAGAAAAAACTGAACAAAGATAGAAAAATTAGGAGCTGTAGTAATTAATAACTATGGCTCTTTTTTTATTAATAAAACTTATAATTTTTAACATCAAGTTATCTCCATGTCAGTGAATAAAGAATCTCTAGGCTCATTCCCTATGGGTATAGTAGGATTTCCACTCCTGTATCTCAAAAATAGTAGCCGCTAAAGCTTCTCTATTTTTGGAACTCGCTCTGCAATCTCGTTCAAACACGTTGCATTTTCTTAACTGCATTTCGCTGAGGGCTTCTAAAAAATTAACGTAGCACAGGACTTCGCCTGTGTCTCAAAAGTAGTAGTCGTTTGCACTCCTCTACTTTTGGAAATTACGTCAACTTGATGTTAGGGAGAATTAATCTTTAATAATCGCTAACTACAAAGGTACTTTGTCAAAACCTAGTGATGTGCTAGATAACTGAGCTTAGGTAGATAAATTATAGTTTAGAAATCTAATAAAAAATAACTAGATTTCAAGAAAATATGTTATAATAATAGCAATGTTTTTATGAACATCTTATTATTAAAATTAAATTTTATTTATGGAGGGAAAAATTGAGAAAGTTTAAAGTGTTTATAATGCTTATTTTCTTAGGAATGAATATTTTTGCTGTAAACAATATAAATGAAGAGCAATTAAAAAATAAACAGTTCTATCTAAATAAGAAAATAGATTTTAGTTTAGTTCAAGGAAAAGAGAGAAAGAAAGTATTTATACAAACTCTTGTACCTATTATAGAAAAAGTAGAAGATGAGATAAAAGGAGAAAAGGATTTTATAAAAAAAATTCTAGATAGAGGAACAATAACTTTAGAGGAGAAAAAAGTAGCAGAAGAACTTTTTGTTAAATATAAGGTTAAGAGTAAGGATTATAATGAATTGCTAAATAAAATGGTAGTTCCACCAGTTTCATTAGTAATAGCTCAAGCATCTTTAGAAAGTGGTTGGGGAACATCTTCAATAGCTAAAAAAGGAAATAATCTTTTTGGAATGAAATCTTTTTCTAAAGATCCTAAAAATAGTGTAAAGGTAGGAAAAAAAACTTACTATAAAAAATATGAGACTATAGATGATTCAGTAAAGGATTATATTTTAACTCTTGCAAGACATGGAGCATATAAGCAATTGAGAACTGCCATAGTAAACGGCGATAATTCTTTAAAACTTGTACAACATCTAAATAGTTATTCAGAGATAAAAGAGGAGTATGGAAGAAAGTTAGCAACAATAATAAGAGTTAATAACCTATTAGATCATGATGCTTAGAATAGAAAAAATATTAACAATTTGATTTTCAAAAAATTAGTGTTTGAAACTACAACATTTTTTTTAAATTATACTTGACAGAATAGGAAAAATAGGATATATTTTAAGTAGTTAAGAAAATACTTTATAGAAATTTATAGGAGGGATTTTAATGCACGTAATAGATAAAGATACTTGTATCGGATGTGGAGCTTGTGAAGGAACTTGTCCAGTAGGAGCTATATCAGCAACTGATGATGGAAAATACGCTATCGGAGATGCTTGTGTAGATTGTGGAGCTTGTGCTGGTGGATGTCCAGTTTCTGCTATCGCAGCTGAATAATTAAATTAATAAAAAATTAAAGAGCCTTTAGGGGCTCTTTTTTGTGTTTAAGTAATTAGAAATTCAGTTCTTAAAAAATAGAAAATAAAAAAGACAAGGTTGTTTATGTGGTAGACCTTGTCTTTTTATTTTGCTGATATTCATATTACGAAAAAACTCTTTTCTTAATTTAATTATAACATAGATCTTCTATTTTTTATCAACAAAAATAAAAAAAATATTGACAAAGATGAAAATATGGTGTATCTTCTTAATTAAGAATTAGCACTCCAGTTAAATGAGTGCTAACAAAAAAGGTGATGAGAGATGGCTATTACAGATAGAGAAAAATTAGTGCTGAATGCTATAGTAAATTATTATTTAACTTTTGGTGATACTATAGGTTCAAGAACTTTGGTAAAAAAATATGGGATTAATCTTTCATCAGCTACAATTAGAAATGTAATGGCTGATTTGGAAGATATGGGGCTTATAGCAAAGACACATACCTCTTCTGGAAGGATTCCCACAGATAAAGGATACAAATATTATCTTGATGAGTTACTAAAAGTAGAAAAGTTAACTAAAGAGGAAAAAGAGAATATCGAGCTTGAATATGAATTTAGAATCAATGAGTTAGATATGCTATTACAAAAAACTTCTTCTTTATTATCTAAAGTAACTTCATATGCTGGAATTGTAATGGAACCAAGTGTACTTGTAGAGAGAATAAAAAAAGTAGAGTTGGTTCATGTAGATGATTTTATGGTTGTAGCTGTAATTGTTATGGAAAATAGATCAGTTAAAACTAAAAAGATAATCTTAGATCAAGCAGTTTCAACAGAGGAGTTAGAACTTATCTCAAGAGAGATCAATATGAAAATAAGAGATAATCAAGTAATTTTAGAAAATATTGAGACTTTTATTAAAGGTAGAAAATTAATAAAAGATGAAGGAAGAATTTTTGAAGATGATGGTAAATTATTTATAAATAATGTACCAAGTATATTTAAAGATAAAAATGTAAATGATATATCAGAAGCTTTAGAGCTTTTCCACCATAGGAAAGATATTAAATTACTATTTGAACAAGTGGTTAAAAGCAGAGAGAATTCCTTAGAAAAGGTCAATGTAATCTTTGGAGATGAGCTTGGAATAAAAGGACTTGAAGATTATAGCTTTGTATATTCAATATATAAGGCAGGAACTTCAAAGGGAATTTTAGGGGTTATAGGACCTAAGAGAATGGCTTATTCAAAAACTATGGGGTTCATTAAGTATATAACACAAGAGGTAAATAAAGTAATTAATCAAATAGAGAGAAAGGACGAATCAGATGACAGATAAAGATTTAAAAGAGGAAAAAGAAATATTAGAAGAAAATATAGATAGAGAAGAAAGTTGTGCATGCAACTGTGAAAATAAAGAATCAGAAGAAAAATGTTGTTGTGAAGCAGATAAAAACTATGAAGAGGAGATTGGGAAACTTCAAGCAGAAGTTGAAGATTGGAAACAATCTTATTTAAGAAAACAAGCTGATTTCCAAAACTTCACTAAGAGAAAAGAAAAAGAGTTAGAAGAATTAAGAAAATTTGCATCAGAAAAGATAATAACTAAATTACTAGATGGTGTAGATAACTTAGAAAGAGCTATAACAGCATCATCAGAAACTAAAGATTTTGATGGATTAGTAAAAGGTGTTGATATGATACTAACTCAACTAAAAGGGATTATGGAATCTGAAGGAGTTGAAGCTATAAAAGCTGAAGGTAAATATGATCCAATGTTCCATCATGCTGTAATGGTTGAAGATAATCCAGAATATCAAGATGATGAGATAGTTTTAGAACTTCAAAAAGGATATACAATGAAGGGAAAAGTAATTAGACCTTCAATGGTAAAAGTTTGTAAAAGAGGATAATTAATTTAGTAAAAACTGAAAATTTTAAATATATAGAGTTTTTTAGGAGGTAATTAGAATGAGTAAAATAATCGGTATTGACTTAGGAACAACAAACTCATGTGTGGCAATAATGGAAGGGGGAAGCGTAACAATAATCCCTAACTCTGAAGGAGCTAGAACAACTCCATCAGTAGTAAATATTAAAGAAAATGGAGAAATCATAGTTGGAGAGATTGCAAAAAGACAAGCAATTACAAACCCACTATCAACAGTAAGTTCAATCAAAACTCATATGGGAACTGACTATAAAGTAGAAATATTTGGAAAAAAATATACTCCACAAGAAATTTCTGCTATGACATTAAAAAAATTAAAGAAAGATGCTGAAGCTTACTTAGGAGAAGAAGTTAAAGAAGCAGTAATCACTGTACCAGCTTACTTTACAGACTCTCAAAGACAAGCAACTAAAGACGCTGGAATCATTGCTGGACTAGATGTAAAAAGAATCATCAACGAACCTACAGCAGCAGCTCTAGCATATGGACTAGAAAAGAAAAAAGAAGAAAAAGTTCTAGTGTTCGACCTTGGAGGAGGAACATTTGACGTATCAGTTCTTGAAATAGCTGATGGAGTAATCGAAGTTATATCTACAGCTGGAAACAACCACTTAGGAGGAGACGACTTCGATAATGAAATTATCAACTGGTTAACATCTGAATTTAAAAAAGAAACTGGAATTGACCTATCAAATGATAAAATGGCATACCAAAGACTTAAAGATGCAGCAGAAAAAGCTAAGAAAGAACTTTCTTCAATGATGGAAACTTCAATCTCTTTACCATTCATTACAATGGATGCTACAGGACCTAAACACTTAGAAATGAAATTAACAAGAGCTAAATTCAATGATTTAACAAGACACCTTGTTGAAGCAACTCAAGGACCTACAAAAACAGCTCTTAACGATGCTGATTTAAATCCATCAGAAATAGATGAAGTATTATTAGTTGGAGGATCTACAAGAATCCCAGCAGTTCAAGAATGGGTAGAATCATTCTTCGGTAAAAAACCTAATAAAGGAATCAACCCAGATGAAGTTGTTGCAGCAGGAGCAGCTATTCAAGGTGGAGTATTAATGGGAGACGTAAAAGACGTTCTATTACTAGACGTAACTCCATTATCTCTAGGAATTGAAACTCTAGGTGGAGTATTTACAAAAATGATTGAGAAAAATACAACTATCCCAGTTAAAAAATCTCAAATTTACTCTACAGCAGTAGATAACCAACCAGCAGTTACAATCAATGTACTACAAGGAGAAAGAGCTAAAGCAGCTGATAACCACAAACTAGGAGAATTTAACCTAGAAGGAATCCCAGCAGCTCCAAGAGGTGTACCTCAAATCGAAGTAACATTTGATATTGACGCTAACGGAATTGTACACGTATCAGCTAAAGACTTAGGAACAGGAAAAGAAAATACAGTAACTATTTCTGGATCAACTAACCTATCTAAAGAAGATATTGAAAGAATGACAAAAGAAGCTGAAGCAAATGAAGCTGAAGATAGAAAATTCAAAGAATTAGTAGAAACAAGAAATAAAGCAGATATGTTAATCTCTTCTACTGAAAAATCTCTAAAAGATTATGGAGATAAAGCTTCTGAACAAGAGAAAAAAGATATTGAAGCAGCAGTTGAAGAACTAAAAAAAGTAAAAGATGGAGAAGATAAAGAAGCTATAGAAAAAGCTATGGAAAAATTATCTCAAGTTGCTCATAAATTTGCTGAAGAGATCTATAAAGAAGCTCAAGCTAAAGCACAAGCTCAACAAGGAGCAGGAGCACAAGGTGCAGAGAAAAAAGCAGATGATGATGTAGCTGAAGCAGAAGTTGTTGACTAATCAGAAATAATTAAATAACTTCCTATAAAAGGAAAATACTATAGAGGGAATAGGGTAATGTTACTCTATTCCCTCTAATTATTATAGGAGAAATAATGAGAGGAAAAGGGTATTTAGAAGTAAAAGATTTTGGAATTCTTGAGATTGTTGAAGAGGAAGATGGAATAAGTTCTATTAACTTTGTAGAAAAAATAGATGATGCTATTGAATCTGATGAAGTAAAGAGATGTATTCAACAATTAAAAGAATACTTTTTAGGAAAAAGAAGAGAATTTAGTATAAAACTTGATATAAGAATAGGAACAGAATTTCAAAAAAAGGCTTGGAGAGCATTGACAGAAATACCTTATGGTGAAACTAGAAGTTACCAAGAACAAGCTATTGCTATTGGAAATCCTAAAGCTGTAAGAGCTGTAGGAGGGGCAAATAATAAAAATCCAATATCTATTATAATACCTTGTCACAGAGTAATAGGAAAAAATAAAAAACTTGTAGGTTATGGTGGAGGTCTTTTAAAAAAAGAGTTTCTGCTAAATTTAGAAAAGGAAAATATTAAGGAGAGGAAAGATGGAATATAATTTAAAAAATAGTGAGATAGAAATAAGAGTAGAAAGTAAAGGAGCAGAACTAACAGGGATAAAAGATTTAGTAACAGGACAAGAATATGTTTGGCAAAAAGATCCTAAATTTTGGGCAAAAAGTTCACCAGTATTATTTCCTTTTGTAGGAGCAATAAAAGAAGATAGATATTTTTATAATGGACAAGAGTATAATATAAAAACAAAACATGGATTTGCTAGAGATAATGAGTTTAAATTATCAAGTAAAGGAGAAAATTTTTTAGAGTTTGTTTTTGAATCAAATGAAGAAACAAGAAAGATTTACCCTTTTGATTTTAAATTCTTTATAAAATATATAATTAAAGAAAAAACAGTAAAAATTGAGTATAGAGTTGAAAATTTAACTGATGGAGATATGTATTTCTCTTTAGGAGCACATCCAGCATTCAATACTATAACAGATGAAAATATAAAAGTTACAGACTACTATATAGAGTTTGAGAAAGAGGAAGCAGGAGAAGTTTTTGAACTTAATGGAGCATTGATCTCTTCTAAAGGTAAGATTAAATTCTTTGAAGGAAATAGAATTAACCTAGAGAGAGATACATTTATAAATGATGCTGCAATTATAGAGAACCCAAATTCTAAAGTAGTTTGGCTAAAAAATAGTAAAAATAGTTCAGGAGTAAAATTTGAGTATGATGGATTTAAATATATAGCATTCTGGAATGTTCCTGGAGCAGATTATGTTTGCTTTGAACCATGGAATGGAATTTCAGATTATGATAATACTTCTGGAGAGTTAACTGAAAAAGTTGGAATAGAGAAATTGGAAAAAGGTGGAAAATATACTAGAGAGTTAAATATTACAATTTTTTAATTTAATAAATAAAAATAGTGTTAATTAAATGAAATTTTATGATATAATGTTCTAGATATTAATTATGGAGGAAATATTAAATGGCAAAAAGAGATTATTATGAAGTATTGGGAGTAGCAAAAGATGCTTCAGACGCAGAGATAAAAAAAGCATATAGAAAAGCTGCCATGAAATATCATCCTGATAAATTCAGTAATGCAAGTGATAAAGAGAAAAAAGAAGCAGAAGAGAAATTTAAAGAAGTAAACGAAGCATATCAGGTGATATCAGATAAAGAGAAAAGAGCACAATATGATAGATTTGGTCATGCAGCATTTGAGCAAGGTGGACCAGGAGGCTTTGGTGGTGGCTTCGGAGGAGATGCTAGTGGATTTGAAGATATTTTCAGTTCATTCTTTGGTGGAGGAGCTGGAGGTTTTGGAGGATTTAGTGGTTTTGGTGGCAGTGGAAGAAGAAGCTATGTTGAACCAGGAGCAGATCTAAGATATCAAGTTGAAATCACTTTGGAAGAAGCAGCTAAAGGAATAGAAAAAACTATAAAATACAAGAGAAATGGAAAATGTGGAACTTGTAATGGAACTGGAGCAGAGCCAGGAAGTGCTATGAAAAAATGTCCAAAATGTAATGGTTCTGGTAGAATAAAAACTGTTCAAAGAACAATACTTGGAAATTTTGAAAGCTATGCAGAGTGTGATGAGTGTCACGGTAAAGGTGAAATTCCAGAGAAAAAATGTAAAACTTGTTATGGAACAGGAATTGTAAAAGAGACTGTTGAGCAAAAAATAAAAATACCAGCTGGAATAGATGATGGACAAAAATTAAGAATAAGCGGAATGGGAGAAGCTAGTGAAACTGGTGGACCAAATGGAGACCTATATGTTGTTATTAGGGTAAAACCTCATGAACTTTTTGAAAGAAGAGGAGACGATATAATTTGTGAAATCCCTATTACATTTACAACAGCAGCTCTAGGTGGAGAGGTAGAGATTCCAACTTTAAATGGTAAGAAAAATATAAAAATACCAGCAGGAACTCAAACTGGAAAACTATTTAAACTTAGAGGAGAGGGAATAAAATCTCTAAGAGGATCTATGACAGGAGATCAATTAGTACAAGTAGTTGTAGAGACTCCTACTGATTTAAATGAAGATCAAAAAGAACTACTTAGAAAATTTGAAGAGAGCTTAAAAGATAAAAATTATAAGAAGCATAAAAGTTTAAAAGATAAAATAAAAGCATTTTTTAAATAAGCTTCTATTAAGAATTGAAAAAACAGGTGTTATGTGATACAATGATAACAAGAATTTTTGCGAGGGGGTTAAAATGAACGAAATATTAGCTAAATATGGAACATGGATAATGCTAATTGTTTGGGGATTAATTATATACCTATTTATGATTCTTCCAAACAAGAAAAAAGCTAAAAAACAAAAAGAGATGTTAGATTCACTAAAAGAGGGAACTAATATTGTAACTATTGGAGGAATAAAAGGAACAATAGTTGCAGTTAGAGAAGAAGAAGTAGATGTAAAAGTAGATAAAGGCATAAAAGTAACATTTGTTAAAAGTGCAATTTCAAGAGTTTTATAGCCTTATGAAATAAAACGACAATTGATATTGTCGTTTTTTCATTAATACAGAGTAGTGGAGAAAGATATGAGAAAGATTATAACAATAATAACATTTCTATTATTAACAATTCTTACTTTTGCTGGAACAATTAGAAATGTAAAGATGAGTGGGGCAAATTTAACTGTTGATTTTTCAGGAAGTGCAAAGCCTAAGTATAAGATAAATTATGATGAGTATAATAAATTGATTTTTCTTGAATTTCCTGAAAGTAAGTTAGATACTAAAGTAAATGAGAAAAATTTTAAAAATAAATATGTAGAAAGTTTACAAGTAGTAAATTATGGTGGTTCTGTAGGATTTTTTATTAAATTAAATAAAAATATTAGCTATAATGGAGCACTTAAAGGGAATGATTTTGTAGTTACCTTTAATGATAAATCTCCTAAGAAACAGTTTACTATTGCTATTGATGCTGGACATGGAGGAAAGGATCCAGGGGCTATAGGATTTAAAAAGTACTATGAAAAAACAGTTGTATTAGCAGTGAGTAGATATTTAAGAGATGAGTTAAAAAAGGACTTTAATGTGGTAATGACTAGAGATAGTGATAGATTTATCAATCTGTCAGAACGTCCAAGAATAGCAAATAGAGCTAAAGCCAATATGTTTATTAGCATTCATGCTAATGCAGCAGTTTCAAGTAAACAAAATGGGGTAGAGGTATTCTATTTTTCAAAAAAATCTTCTCCATATGCTGAGAGAATAGCAGCTTTTGAAAACAGTTTCGGAGATAAATATGGAGATAAAAGTAACTCTATAGCTCAAATTATGGGTGAGTTAGCTTATAAGAAAAACCAAGAAAAATCTATTGGGTTTGCAAGAAAAACTACTAATGCTTTAGCCTCTGCTATAGGTTTAAAAAACAGAGGAATACATGGAGCTAACTTTGCAGTATTGAGAGGATTTAATGGTCCAAGTGTATTGATAGAAGTAGGATTTATTAGTAACCAAGGAGATTTGAAAAAAATTACAAGTCCAACATATCAAAAGAAAATGGCTCAAGAGATAGCTAAACAAGTAAGAGATTATTTTTATTAATGATGAGGTGTAATATTGAAAAGAAAAACTTTAATCTTTTTTATAGTTTGCTGGGCATTTATTATAGGTTCAGGGATAATGTATTTTACATATGCAACAGAGAGTGAAGTTATAACTATAGAAAATAATCAAAAATCAGTAGAAAATAGTGAGAAAGAAAAAGTTACAATATATGTTCCAAATTTTAAATTAACAACTCTTGAAAAAAGAGAGACAGAAATAGATTTAGCTCAAAGTACAAAGGATAGAGCAATTAAACTGACAGAGAAAATTATTGAAGTATTAAGAGGAGAAAAATATATAAAAAGTGAAGATATCACTTTATATAATGTATATTTCAACGATAAGACAATATATTTAGATTTTAGCTCACAGATAAAAGAGTTAGATGATAATACTCAGAAAAGCTTAATGACTATTTACTCAATAGTTAATAGTTTAACAGAAACTGGGAAGTTTGATAGAGTAAAAATAATGGTAAATGGTGAAGATGGAACTAAAAATTTAGGTAAATTTTACAAAAGAAATACTGGAATTTAGAAAAAAGGTTATTGCATTTTGAAAACTTGCAATAACCTTTTTTATTATATGCTTAAATAAGTTTTAAAAAGTTTCTTTCTTACATAGAGATAGTATAATCCTAAAGCTCCTGAAGTTAATATCCAAGATATAGGATAAGACATATATAGAGTGAATAGAGTATGATTACTTTCAAAAATAGTAAATACCCATAAAATACGGAATAAACAAGCTCCAAATAGAGTAATTATAGTTGGCATTATTGAAAGTCCAAGCCCACGTAAAGCTCCAACAAATGCATCCATTAAGCCACATAGGGAGTAACTTATACCAACTACCCCTAATCTAATTAAACCATATGATATAGCTTCTTTATTAGTAATCCAGATACTTAAAAGTGGAGTTCCAAAGATATAAGCTCCAAAACCGAAAAATGCTCCACAAATAAATGATAAAATTAGAGAGAGAGTAAGAATTTTATCTATTCTAGCAAATTTTTTAGCACCATAGTTTTGACTTGTAAAGTTTAATGCTGTTTGATAAAGAGCATTTAAAGATGTATTAACAAAGCCTTCAATAGCAACAGAGGCTGTATTTGCTGCAATAACTAAAGGACCAAAGGAATTTACTGAAGATTGAATTAAAACATTTGAAATATTAAAAAGTATTCCTTGTATTCCAGCAGGAAGCCCAATTTTTACAATCTCTAAAAGACGATTCTTATGTATTTTTACAAGTTTCCATTTTAATCTCAACATTCCTGGAGTATTATTTAAAATTCTCAATATTAAAAAAGCAGAGATAGTTTCAGCTGTAATAGTAGCAATAGCAACTCCAGCAACACTTAAATTAAAAACAATAACTAAAATCAGATTTAAAATAACATTAATAACTCCAGCAAAAGAGAGAATAAAAAGAGGACGTCTAGTATCCCCAGCAGCTCTTAGAATAGAGGCACCAAAGTTATAAAGCATATTTGCAGGCATACCTAAAAAATATATTTGCATATATAATGAGGAAAGGTTGATAATCTCTTCAGGAGTTTTCATCATACGGAGCAAAGGCTTAGTTAAAAGAAGCCCAATAAAGAGCATAATAATCCCTGATATTATAGCAGTAGCAATAGAGGTATGTACACTTTCTTGCACGCTTTTTTTATCTTTTGATCCATAGTTTTTAGCTACAACAACTCCTGCCCCCATAGATAATCCAATAACAAGATTTAGAAGAAGATTTATTAGAGAGCTTGTAGAACCAACTGCTGCTAGAGCTTCTTCTCCAGCAAACTTTCCAACAACTACAGTATCTGCAGCATTAAAAAGCAGCTGCAAAGCTTCAGAAAATATTAAGGGGATAGCAAAAATAACTATCTGTTTAAAAAGTGGTCCGTTACACATATCAACTTCGTATTTTTTCATAAAATCACCATATTATAAGAATATATATCTTATTATATTGCAAATTACTCTATCTTTTCAAGAAAATAATATGAAAGAATTTTATTTCTTAGTATTGGAAAATATGTTATACTTTAGATGAATTATAAAATAAAAATAATTGAAAGGGAGGAAATTTAAAGAAGATAATTCTTTAAAATATAACTATGAAACTATCAAATAATTTAGGGAAGGATTCAGTTTTAGGTTTAGTATTTAAATTGGCAATACCAACAATGTTAGCTCAATTGGTGAATTTACTTTATAGTATAGTAGATAGAATGTATATAGGACATATTCCAGAGATTGGGGGACTTGCACTAGCAGGAGTTGGAGTATGTGGACCTATTGTGACTTTCCTTTCATCTTTTGGAACTCTTGTTGGACTGGGTGGTTCAATAATTATGTCCATAAAAATGGGAGAGAGGAGATTTAAAAAGGCTAGATTTGTACTAGCCAATAGTTTTTTAGCTCTTTCAGTAATTTCAATAAGTTTAACAATAATATTTTTACTGCTAAAAGATAGATTGATAATGATGTTTGGTGCTAGTGTAGTAACCTTTCCCTATGCAAATACCTATTTGACAATTTATACTCTTGGAAGTTTTTTTGCTTTAATGGCAATAGGATTAAACTTTTTTATAACTTGCCAAGGATTTGCAATGATAGGGATGCTAACTGTTATAATTGGAGCCTTGGTAAATATTTTGTTAGATACAGTTTTTATTTTTGGTTTAGAAATGGGAGTTGCTGGAGCAGCTTGGGCAACAGTAATTGCTCAAATTACATCTTTTGCCTTTGCTTTTAGATTTTTAACAAGTAAAAAGATAAAAATTCCGATTACATTTAAAGGATATTCCTTTGAAATTATTCAAGATATAATAAAATTTGGATTTTCACCATTTTTTATTTTAACAACAGATAGTATTATTTTAATTGCTTTAAATGCTATGTTACAAAAGTATGGTGGAACAGCTCAAGGAGATCTATTGGTATCAGGAGCAACTATAATTCAAAGTTATCTACTACTTATTACAGGTCCACTTATTGGGCTTTCAGGGGGAACACAACCACTGTTAAGTTTTAACTATGGAGCAAGACAGATTGAAAGAGTAAAAAAGGCAGAGAAATATATAGTTATCTTTGCTTTAGTATTGACAACTACAATGTTTATATTAACACCATTTATCTCACCATATTTTATTTCACTATTTACTGATGAAGTAAACTTAGCAGAGGTAGCAAGATGGGGAATAAAAGCAAGTGTGTGGGGAATAATTCCTCTATCTTTCCAATACTGCTTTGTAGATGGATTTACAGCTGTTGGAAGAATAAAAACAGCCTTCTTTCTGTCTATGTTTAGAAAGATGATATATATGGGAAGTACTTTCTTTTTACCAGCTATATTTGAGGCTAGATCAGCTTTTTATGCTCAACCAGTAAGTGATATTTTAGGAGCAATAGCTTCAACAACAGCTTTTTACTTTATTTTTAATAAACATTTGGAAAGAAGAAAAAAGGTATTACAATAAAAAGTCCTTGACTTTATTGAATATTATGCTATAATAAATAGGTAATTAAATAAGTTGGATAAAGTAGAAACGCCTGTTTCTCACCTTATGGGTTATGGCTTGCATAAGGTTGATAAAATTTTAATAGAGTACGAGATTTAATCCTCTATTTTTAAAATTTGTGTAATAACAGGGCGTATATTGTCCTGTTTTTTTATTGTGTAACTGATGGAGGTGTTGAATATTTCTGACAAAATTAGAATCAACGAAAAAATAAAAGGAAGAGAATTTAGAATTATCTCTTCAACAGGTGAACAATTAGGAGTTATGTCTGCAAATGAAGCATTAGAGCTAGCAAGACAAGAGGACCTAGACTTAGTTGAGATAGCTGCAACTGCAAAACCACCTGTATGTAAAATAATGGATTTTGGAAAATACAGATATGAACAAACTAGAAAGGCTAAAGAAGCTAAGAAAAATCAAAAGCAAGTAGTAGTTAAAGAAGTAAAAGTAACTGCAAGAATTGATACTCACGATTTAGAAACTAAAGTTGGACAAATCGAAAAATTCTTAGCAAAAGAAAATAAAGTAAAAGTTACTTTAGTTCTATTTGGAAGAGAAAAGATGCATGCTACACTTGGAGTAGATACATTAGATGAAATAGCTGAAAAGTTTGCTGAAACAGCTGAAGTAGATAAAAAATATAATGAAAAACAAAAATATATACTATTAACACCTAAGAAAAGTTAATAAGTTAAATAAATATTTATAGATTTGAGAGGAGGGTATTATTATGCCAAAAATGAAGACTCATAGAGGAGCAAGAAAAAGAATAAAAGTTACAGGAACAGGAAAATTTATCGTTAAACACTCAGGAAAAAGCCATATCTTAACTAAGAAAGATAGAAAAAGAAAAAATAACCTTAAAAAAGATTTAGTTGTTAGCGAAACTTTAAAAAGACATATGCAAGGATTACTTCCATATGGAGTTGGAAGATAATAACCAATCAATTTCAAATTTTTGTGAATTATAATTAGGAGGAAAAAATGAGAGTTAAGACTGGAATAGTTAGAAGAAGAAAACATAAAAAAGTTTTAAGAGCAGCAAAAGGATTCAGAGGTGCATCTGGTGACGTTATAAAACAAGCTAAACAAGCTACAATGAGAGCAGCAGCTTATTCAACAAGAGATAGAAAAGTAACTAAAAGAAGAATGAGATCTCTATGGATCATCAGAATCAATACAGCAGCTAGATTAAATGGATTAACATATTCAACTTTAATGAACGGATTAAAGAAAGCTGGAATCGTATTAGATAGAAAAGTTTTAGCAGATATCGCTTTAAACAATGCAGCTGAATTCGCAAAATTAGCTGAAACTGCAAAAAACGCATTATAATTAGGTAAGAAAGAACTCATGTAATTGAGTTCTTTTTTTCTTGACATAATTATTTCTAGATGTTAGAATTAGAAAAAAATAGAAGAAAAGACAGTTCATTTGTACCATCCTGTCTATAAACAAAACTAGGGCTATTTTTTTATTACAATTTTTTGGATAAATTGAGAAAGATAGACTAGGTGGAGTCTGTCTTTTTTTATTTAAGGAGAAAAATTATGTATACATTAATAAGTGAAGCAAGTTTTGATAGTGCACATTTTTTAGCTCAATATGAGGGAAAGTGTAGAAATATCCATGGACATCGTTGGACTATAAAAGTAGAAATTTATGGAGAAGATCTTCAAAAGAATGGAAGTTGTAGAGGAATGTTAGTGGATTTTGGAGATTTGAAAAAATATTTAAAAGAGTTAGCAGATTATTATGACCATGCTCTTATTATTGAGAAAGATAGTATGAGAGAGCTTACTTTAAATGCTTTAAAAGAGGATGGATTTAGAATAATTGAAGTAGAGTTTAGACCTACTGCTGAAAATTTTGCTAAATATTTTTATAATTATTTTAAAAATAAAGGATTTTTAGTAAAAAACATATTTGTATATGAAACTCCAAATAATTGTGCTACATATAGTGAGATGATATAAGATGTTGAATTATAAAGTTGTAGAAATTTTTGAAAGTATCAATGGAGAGGGAAAAAAGGCAGGGCAATTAGCACTGTTTATAAGATTTCAAAAATGTAACTTAAATTGTAGTTACTGTGACACTAAATGGGCTAATAGTGATACTTCACCATATACTCTTATGAGTTTAGAGGAGTTATATAATAAAGTTATAGAAAGTAGAATAAAAAATATAACTATTACAGGGGGAGAACCTCTATTGCAAGAAAATATTGGGGAGTTTTTAAAAAAGTTAGGAGAAAATTTAGAATTAAATGTTGAGATAGAGACAAATGGAAATGTAAATTTAAAAAGATTTAGTGAGATAAATAATCCACCATCTTTTACAATGGATTATAAACTTCCTAGTAGTAATATGGAAAAATATATGGATCTTGATAATTTTCAATATTTAACTGAGAAAGACACAGTAAAATTTGTAGCTGGAGATATTAATGATTTGGAAAAGGCTAAAGAAATCATTGAAAAATACTCTCTTGTGGGAAAATGTGCTGTATACATAAGTCCAGTATTTGGAAAAATAGAGCTTTCCTCAATAGTAGATTTTATGAAAAAATATAAACTGAATGGAGTAAATATGCAACTTCAAATGCATAAAATAATCTGGGATCCAGAAGCAAAAGGGGTGTAAAAATGGATATAGAAGCAATTAAACACCATATAAAAGGCTTACTTATAGCTCTAGGAGAGGATCCAGAAAGAGAGGGATTAAAGGAAACTCCAACTAGAGTAGCTAAGATGTATGAGGAGATATTTGAAGGGATAAATTATAGTAATGATGAGATAGCTGAGATGTTTAATAAAACTTTTGAAGAAGATATATTAACTGATAATGATAATATTGTAGTGGTTAGAGATATAGATATTTTTAGCTGTTGTGAGCACCATTTAGCTTTGATGTATGATATGAGTGTAACAGTAGCCTATCTACCTAAAGGAAAGGTAATAGGACTAAGTAAGATAGCTAGAATATGTGATATGGTAAGTAAAAGATTACAACTTCAAGAGAGAATAGGAAAAGATATAGCCTATATAATGAAGAAAGTAACAGGCTCTGAAGATGTAGCAGTTTTAATAAAGGGAAAACATAGTTGTATGACAATGAGGGGAATAAAGAAAAATAATAGTATTACAGAAACTGCAATATTTGAAGGGAAATTTAAAGATAATTTTATGTTACAAAATAAGTTATACAATAGAATATAGGAGGAAAAATGAGAGCTTTAGTTTTATTAAGTGGTGGAATAGATAGTACTACCTGTTTAGCTATGGCAATAGATAGATATGGAAAGGAAAATGTTGTTGCTTTAAGTGCTTTATATGGGCAAAAACATACTAAAGAGTTAAAAGCAGCTAGAGATATAGCTAATTACTATAATATTGAACTTATAGAGATTGATTTAGTAAAAATATTTGCATATAGTAACTGTTCTTTACTTTCTCATTCTAAAGAGGAGATTCCACATAGTAGTTATGCTGAACAATTGGAAGAGACAAAAGGAGAAACAGTTTCTACATATGTTCCTTTTAGAAATGGATTATTTTTATCCTCAGCAGCAAGTATAGCACTTTCAAAAGATTGTGACTTAATATTATATGGAGCTCACAGTGATGATGCAGCAGGAAGTGCATACCCAGATTGTAGCAAGGAATTTAATGATGCTATAAATTTAGCTATATATGAAGGAAGCGGAAAGAAGTTAAAAGTAGAGGCTCCCTTTGTAAATCTTCATAAAAAGGATATAGTAAAAAAAGGTCTTGAATTAAAAGTACCATATGAATTAACTTGGAGTTGTTATGAGGGAAAAGAGTATTCATGTGGTGAGTGTGGAACGTGTATAGATAGAGAAAAAGCTTTTGAATTAAATGGTGCAGTAGATCCGTTAGTAAAAATAAGAGAGGGAAGATAGATGAGAGAATTAGATAATTTAACACTTTTAGGAAATCAAGGGGTAAAATATCCACAAGATTATGCTCCAGAACTTTTAGAAACTTTTGATAATAAGCATCCAGAAAATGATTATTTTGTAAAGTTTAACTGTCCAGAATTTACAAGTTTATGTCCAATCACAGGGCAACCAGATTTTGCAAATATAGTTATATCTTATGTACCAAATATTAAAATGGTAGAGAGTAAATCTTTAAAACTGTATCTTTTTAGTTTTAGAAATCATGGAGATTTTCATGAAGATTGTATCAATATAATAATGAAGGATCTTATAAAATTAATGGATCCTAAATATATAGAGGTTTGGGGAAAATTTACTCCAAGAGGGGGAATCTCAATTGATCCATATTGTAACTATGGGAAAAAAGGAACTAAGTGGGAAGAGGTAGCTTTTAATCGTATGGCTAACCATGATTTATATCCTGAAAAAGTAGATAATAGATAATAAAAATAGAAGAGATCAACTCTCTTCTATTTTTTCATTAAAAGCATTAGTTCTTTTGTTAATTTTTTTGTAGCTATAACATCTTGTAAAGAATCGTGATTAATTAAAGGAATATTAAAATAATCACACCAAGTTTCTAATTTATTATTATTTAACACAGGTAGTTTATTTAAAATTTGTAAAGGTGTGATTAGATATAGAGGATCTAAAACTGCTCCTTGAACATAGCTAAAGAAAAAATTATTTCCATTTCTTTTAAAAAATCTATAAATAACATCTTTATCAAAATTTACATTGTATCCAGCTAATATAAATTTATCATTTTTATCATACTTATCAACATATTTATTCAAGATAGATATAAATTTTTGAAAAACAATCTCTTCATCTTCAAAAGTTTCAATCTCTTCTCTAGTTCTCTTTTGAATAGCTAAAGCTTCATCTGTAACCTCTGAGTTTGGAAAAGGTTTAACATAGAAGTTAAAAACTTCAGCTTCATTTTTTCCAATTTGAACTATTCCTGAAAGTTGAATAAGAGCAGAGTTTTGTGATAAACCACCAGTTTCTGTATCTATAAAAAGAATTTTCATAGTAATCTCCTTAAAAATCAGTTTTTTTATATTATATCACAAAACTCTTTGAATGTACTAAGCTCTTTCTACAACAATAGCTTTTCCCTCTTTTCTCCAATTAGCAAACTCAGCAACACAAGTGAATAAAACATCAGTAGATGAGTTTAAAGCAGTTTCACAAGAATCTTGAATAACCCCAATAATGAATCCAACTCCAACTACTTGCATAGCTATATCATTAGAGATACCAAATAAGCTACAAGCTAGAGGTACAAGAAGTAGAGATCCACCAGCAACTCCAGATGCTCCACAAGCACTAATTGCTGATAAAACACTAAGTAATAGAGCAGAGAAAATATCTACTTGAATATTTAAAGTATGTGCAGCACTAAGAGCAAATATTGAAATAGTGATAGCAGCACCACCCATATTAATTGTAGCTCCTAATGGAATAGAAACTGAGTAAACCTCTTTATCAAGTCCTAAATTTTCACATAGATTCATATTTACTGGAATATTAGCAGCTGAACTTCTAGTAAAGAAAGCAGTAACTCCACTATCTTTAAGACATCTCATGATTAAAGGATAAGGATTTTGTCTAATATAGAAGTAAGCAATTAGAGGGTTGATAACAAAAGTAACAAATCCCATACAACCTAAAAGAAGTAAGATAAGTTTTCCATAGATAAGTAAACTTGCAAAACCACTAGTACGTAGTGAGTTAAAAATTAATCCCATTATTCCAAATGGAGCAAATTCTATAATAGTTTTAACAGTTTTTAAAATAACATCTGATACATCTAAAATTAATTTTTTACTGTTTTCTGAACTTTCTCTTAGGAAGAAACCAAATAGAGCACTCCAGAATAAAATTCCAATATAGTTACCTTGTAAAAGAGCTTTTACAGGATTTTCAACAAGGTTCATAAATAGAGCTTTTAATACACCAGCAATATTTTCAGGTGGAGCTATGCTACTTTCTCCAGCTTTTAAAATAAGATCTACTGGGAAAAGGAAAGATCCAACTACTGCAACACTGGCTGCTAGGAAAGTTCCTAAAAGATATAAAAATATAATTAATTTCATATTAGATTTTTGTCCTTTTTTATGTTGTAAAACAGCTGCCATAACTAGAACAAAAACTAATAAAGGTGCAATTGCTTTTAAAGCTCCGACAAAAAGATCTCCCAAGATTGTAACACTACTTGCTTTTTCAGGTGCAACTAAAACTAATATAACTCCTACAATAAGTCCCACTATTATTCTTTTTATAAGACTTATTTTTATCCATCTTTCATATAAATTTTTCATTATTTCCCATCTCCTGTGTCTTTAAAATATAAACATATGTTTTTGTATAGAAAACAATATATCACAAAGTGAAATTTTATGCAACTATTTTTTAAAAAAATTTAAAAAAATTTTTAAAATTCTGAATGACAATAATTTGACTTTTTATATTAATATAATAAAATAAAGTATAATAAGGTGGTGGTAAATATGGAAGAAAAAAATAGAGTAATACAAGAATATGTTCCCGGGAAACAAGTCACACTTGCACATTTAATTGCACATCCAAATAAAGAGTTATGTAAAAAAGTAGGATTGAATTCTGAAATTACAAAAGCTATTGGAATTTTAACTTTGACACCAGGGGAAACTGCTATTATAGCTGGAGATGTAGCAACAAAAGCTGGAAATATAGAGATAGGATTTTTAGATAGATTTACAGGAACATTGGTAATCAATGGAGATGTTTCTAGTGTGGAAAATTCATTAAAAAGTGTGTTGAGTTTTTTAGAGAATACACTTCAATTTTCAGTATCTAAATTTACAAGGTCTTGATAGCTATGAAAGTTATGCTATTAGGAAAAGTGGGATGTGGTAAGACTACATTGACACAAAGATTAAATAAACAAGATGTCGTTTATGCAAAGACACAAGCAGTCTCTTATGAGAATAATATAATTGACACTCCAGGAGAGTATATTGAAAATAAATTCTTTTTTAGAGCTTTATTAGTAACAGCAGCAGAGGCAGAGAAAATTATATTTGTTCAAAGTGCAGATGATGAAGGTAATTTCTTTCCACCTAATTTCAAATCGATGTTTCTAGGCAAGGATGTAATAGGAGTAATTACTAAGATAGATAAGGTTAATGACTATAGTAGAGCTGAAGAGATATTGAGAGAATCTGGAGTAGAGGAGATATTTTATATCTCTAGAGCAGATGATGAAGGAATAAAAAAATTAAAAGAGAGATTAGAAATGTAATAATAACTGTTGTAAAATGATAATTTTATATTATCATTTTGCACAGTTTTTTTATAATAAGAAATTTTTATTCAAGGTTTTTAAAAATAAAGCTTAATTTCTGATAGATTAAAAAATTTTATATAGACATAAAAAAAGAATAGTGATATTATAATACAGTTGATAAAATTAAAAAAATTACTGGGGTGCAGAAGCTGAGATAGGTAATTTTACCTGAACCCAAAGGACTTGATTCGGATAATGCCGACGAAAGGAGTAATAATAAGAAAAGTTTTTTATTTGCCTCCTTTTGTGAAATTAAAAGGAGGTTTTTTTATGGGATTAAAAGATTGTTTATGGTGTATTGGAGGAGCTAGTAAAGGAGTTTCAGGATGTAGATTTTCTCTATATCCAATGGCAGATAATTTTGTAGAGATAATTTTAGGAGCTCTTTCAAAAACTGATATGTCAAAAGTATGGAAAGCTACTGATAAATTAAGTACTTGTGTTAGAGGAAAAAGAGTACATGTTTTTGACAGTGTAAAGGGATTGTTTATAAATGCTTACAGAGAAAATGTTCATATGGCATTGGAAGCAACTTTTTCAAAGGGGTGTCCTGGAGATACTGATGCAGATTCTTTTATGGAAGTAGATGATATAAAATTAAATGAAAGTTTAATTAAAGATCAAAAATTCAATGTTGTAAGTAAAATATCATTCTATCCTATGGGAGAAAATGACTATATGGAACATATAGCTCATGCAGTTATGAAAGCTAAGGAAAATGGAGTATTTTCAAAAAGTTCTCACTATGTTTCTATTCTTGAAGGGGATGTACATGATGTGTTTAAAACTTTAGAAGATATATTTGAGTATGGTGAAACTAATCTATCGCACTATATTTTACAAGTAACAATATCAGTGAATAGTCCAACAAAGGAATAGAATTGGGAGGAAAAAATGTTTAATTGGAAGTTAAAAGATGTAATAATGGTATGTTTATTTTCAGTAATATTTTCATTTATATATTTAGGAGCAGTATATTTAGCTAACTTTATAGCTACAATTTTAGCCCCATTAGGTTTAGCTCCATTTGCTTATGAAATATTATTTGGAGTATGGTTTATGGCAGCAACTTTTGTTCCATATATAGTTCAAAGATCAGGAGTAGCTATTATAGCAGAGGTTTTATCAGCTGTAATAGAAGTTATCATGGGAAATATGTTTGGACCAATAGTTATATTATCAGGAATAATTCAAGGGGCAGGACCTGAAATTATTTTTGCTAAAGACAGATATAAAAACTACACTATGAAAAATATGTGCTTAGCTGCATTTGCTGCTTGTGTAACTAGCTTTATATGGGGATTTGTAAGAGGTGGATTTGTAAAATATTCAGCTACAATGTTAGTGGGAATGTTTGTTGTAAGAGCTATTAGTTCAATTATTTTTGCAGGGGTAATCTGTAAAATAGCAGCAGATAAATTAGCAAAAACAGGTGCTTTAAGTAGCTATACATTGGGAAATCAAAATAACATGGAAGATTAATCTATGAAAAAAGTTTTAAGTTGTGAAGATATAGAGTTTAAATATCAGATAAATTCTAAAAAAAATATAATTGATGGGTTTTCTTATGATTTTTTAGAGGGAAAAGTCTATCTTATCTCTGGGTTTTCAGGTTGTGGAAAAAGTACTTTAGCATATATTTTATCAGGGCTTTATCCTGAGCATAAAGGGATAATGTCAAAGGGTAAGGTATTGCTTTTAAATAGAGAAATATCAGAATACTCCCCAAATGAGAGAGTAAAAGATATTATGATGATGTTTCAAAACTCTGATGCTCAATTTTGTATGGAAAAAGTAAAGGATGAGATTATTTTTTGTCTTGAGAATATAGAGTATTCAGTTGAAAAGATGGATGAATTAGTAGATATAGTACTAAGTGAGATGGATATTTTGTATTTAAAAGATAGAGATCTCTCTTCATTGTCAGGGGGGGAGAAGCAAAAAGTTGCATTGGCAATTATTTTAGCTATCTCTCCAAAGATAATTATATTGGATGAGCCATTTGCCAATGTAGATTATGAAAGTAGCCAAGAGATAATACAAAAATTAAAAAGATTAAATGAAGAGAATAAAACTACAATTATAGCTATAGATCATAGAATTAGTTTATGGAAAGATATAGAGTATGAGTTTCTATATTTAGGAAAAGGTTGTAAAATTTTAGATGACACCTCATATTTTGAACTTGAAGATAGTGAGGAAATTAAAGAAAACAGAGAGAATCTAAAAGAAAAAGAAGTTGTGTTAGAATTAGAAAATATTTCAATAGGGTATGGAGAGAAAAAATTATTGGAAAACTGCTCTTTAATAGCTAGAGAAGGAGAGATTGTCTCTTTAGTTGGTAAAAGTGGAGCAGGTAAAAGCTCTCTTTTATTGAATATTACTGGATTAACAAAAATAAAAAATGGAACTATTAAATTTTTAGGTAAAGATATAAAAAGATGGAAAAGAAAAGAGATATTGAAAAATATAGGAATAGTTTTTCAAAATCCTCAAAATCAATTTATTACCTATAAAGTAATAGATGAATTGATTTTTAGTATGAAGCAAAATGAAAAAGATGAGAAAAAATTGTTAGAAAGAGCAGAAAACTTATTGAAACAGTTTAATCTTTATGAATATAGAAACTATTCTCCTTTTGCTTTGAGTCAAGGACAACAGAGAAAAGTGGCAGTACTATCTATGCTAGCAGGAGATCAAAAAATACTCCTATGTGATGAGCCAACTTATGGACAGGATAACAGAACAAGTAAGGAGATAATGGAGTTTTTAAAGAAAAGAGCTAATGAAGGATTGACAATAATAATTGTATCTCATGATAGAAACTTAGTATATGAATATTCAGACTCTATTTATGAAGTTACTGAAGAAAAAGAGCTAAGGAGAGTGAGATAAAAATGTTAAAATTAAACCCTGCTTATAAGGGATTAACACTATTTTTAATCTCTTTAATACTCTCTTTTGAGTACAACTATTATTTTAACTTTGGAATTTTTTTAGTTATGATTTTGCTGATGTTGATTAATAAAGTTAGCATAAAAAAGATAGTTCTAGCTTTTTTACCAGTTATATTTTTAGCAGTGGGAGTATTTTTTACAGGCTTCTTGCACAGTGGTGAAAGTACAGATGTAACCTCTCTTACTAAGATAGTGGTTGTAATAGGAGATGCTGAAACAGGAATGCAGCTAGCAATGAGAATAATGGCTTTTGCTAGTATCGGTTTATTTTTTGTATTTACAACAGACCCTAGATTATTTATTTTAAGTTTAAATCAACAATTTAAACTGCCAAGAAACTTTGCCTATGGAATATTAGCAGCATATAGTTTTATTCCTATTGTTAAGCAAGAGTATCAAAATATGAGATTTGCATATAGAGCAAGGGGAGTTGAAAAAAATATTTTTATGCTTCCAATGTTGGTAACAGCTGTAAGATCTTCTGAAAGTATAGCAATGGCTATGGAATCAAAAGGATTTAACTCAAGAGGAAATAGAAGTGAATACATAAAATTAAGTGTGAGTATTTGGGATTATATAACTCTTATTGTAGCTACTTTAATTGTTTTAGTAGGAACAATTATTTTCTAATTTGGATAAGAAATTGAAAATTCCTTGTTGACAAAAAAGATGAGGTATGATATTATATTTAATGCGTGGAAGGTTATCCTAATTGGTAAGGAACCGGTCTTGAAAACCGGCGTCGCAAGACTTCAGAGTTCGAATCTCTGATCTTCCGCCAGATATGATGGTGAAGTGGCAGAGTGGCCTAATGCACTCCCCTGCTAAGGGAGAGTACCTATAAACGGTACCGAGAGTTCAAATCTCTCCTTCACCGCCATTTGATAATAATAGGTAGGTTGACTACCTTTTTTTTATATAAAATTGCACCTATAGCTCAATTGGATAGAGCGTCTGACTACGGATCAGAAGGTTAGGGGTTCGATTCCTCTTAGGTGCGCCACTTGGTTAAATTAAATATTTAAGAATAAACAGTCGTTTCAAATTAATGAAACGGCTTTTTTGTTTTTATGATATACTATATTCAAATAAAATAATTTTATTAGAACACTCTTAAAAATATAAAAAAACAATAAAAAATTAAATTTAGAAAAAATAGGTAGTTAAGAGGTGGATGTTATGAAGGAGACATATTTGCAAAGTTATCTTGTAGAAAATTATATATTTATTGCAATGGTAGTGGGAACATTTTTTGTAGCTTCTATGAAATCAGCAGTAGATAGATTTTTAAAAAGGCAACTTGTTATTAATATGTCTCTTCTTTTAATTTTATCAATAATAGAATTTTATTTAGATTATTATAAAAACAAAGCTTTAATAGGAGAAAATTTTATATTATTAAAATTAATTTATTACTCATTAAAACCTCTAATTATGGCTATAGTGGTAAGTGTAATGAAACCTAAAAATAGGTTAATCTATATTCCAGCAATCTTAAATTTTTTACTTTATTGTAGTTTAACTTTAAATAATAGATTATTTTCTTTTGATATTTTAAATAGTTTTGGAAGTGAACTTTGGAAATATGGATATATTATAACTAATTGGATATATTGGATCGTGTTTCTTTTTGTATTAGATCTTAAATTTTATAGAAATACAAAGATAAATCCTCTTTCAGCTTTTTTTGCTATATTATGGTTGATGACAGCAAATATTATGGATGCTATAGATGTAAAGTTAGGGATAATGAGTGAAACATATGCTGTAATTTTTTTATTTTATTATTTAACACTTCATGTACAAATCTCACAACAGATAAATGAGGAGAAGGAGATAAAGTTAAAAGAACAGAGAATGTCCTTGATGCTTTCACAGATACAGCCTCACTTTCTTTATAATACATTGAATATTATAACAGCTCTTTGCAGAATAAATCCAAAATTAGCAGAGGAAACTACAATAAAATTTTCTAAATATCTTAGAGAAAATATGCATAATATGGGTAAAAACGATACTCAACTTTTTTCTAAAGAGTTAGAACACACAAATATATATCTTGATATAGAAAAATTAAGATTTGGTGATAGGGTAAAGGTTGAATATGATATAAAAACAGAGGACTTCAATATGCCAACTCTTACCTTGCAACCAATAGTAGAGAATGCAGTTAAACACGGAATTTGTAATAAGGTTGAAGGTGGAACTATAAAGATTTCCACCGAGAAAAAAGGGAAAGATCATATAATTACAATTTCAGATAATGGAATAGGTTTTGAGATAGGAAAAGCATTGAATGATGGAAAACCCCATGTAGGAATACAAAATGTAAAGGAGAGATTAAAAACTATTGTTGATGCAGAACTTGAAATTACAAGTTTTATAGGTATAGGAACAGTTGTAAAAATTATTATTCCTGAAAAGAGAAAAAATATGAGATTGGAGAGTGGAAAAAGACGTGAAATACTTAGTATTGGACGATGAGATACTTGCAGGAGAATATTTAGCAACATTAATAAAAGAAGTGGATGAGAGGGCAGATGTTACAACAGTAAGTAATCCAATTAAGGCACTTGAACTTATTAAAGAAACTTTTGATGTATGTTTTATTGATATACAGATGCCAGGATTAAATGGAATAGAGTTTGCAAATGAACTTAAAAAAATATATCCTAAGATTAATATTATCTTTGTAACTGGATATTCTAACTATATGGGTGAAGCATTTAGATTAGATGCTAGTGATTATATTATGAAACCAGCAAATGTGGAACAGATACATCATGCACTTGAAAATCTTAGATATTCTGTATCTGAAGCTACATCATTAGAAGAGGAAAAAAGAATACAGATAACTTGTTTTGGAAATTTTGAAGTACTTATAGATGGAAATCCTGTAAAATTTAAATTTGAAAAAACAAAGGAACTATTAGCATATCTTGTTCATAGAAAGGGAGCAAGATGTAGTTCAAAAGAGGTTATTGCAAATTTATGGGAAGATGATGGGCATGATTCTTATTATAGAATGCTAAAAAAAGATCTACAAGATGTTTTAAATAATTTAGGATGTGGAGAGATAATATATAGTGAAAGAGGTAAAATTGGACTTTCAAATTTACAATGTATTCAATGTGATTATTTTAAATGGTTGGAAAATGTTGAAGAGGGAAGAAAATTATATCATGGAGAGTATATGGCACAATATTCATGGGGAAGTGAAACTAATGCTTTTTTAGATATGGATAAATACAAAGAATAAGAATTTAGAAAAAAATGTTTGAAAAAAATAAAAATATTTCTAATCATTGACACTTCTTTGACGGAGTAAGTGGTATAGTAAAAATGTAATTATATAAATTATATTTTTAGGGGGTATTTTTAATGAGTGAAAGTAGTAAAGTTAGATTGCCTAATAAAGTAGAGGCTATAATTCCAATTGTTTTTCTTTTAACAGTAATGATTACAAACTATGCTTTAGGTTGGGGACTTGATCCACATATTCCTGTAACTCTTTCGTGTGGAGTTGCTATGATTATTGGAAAACTGTGTGGATATAGTTATAAAGATATGCTTGCAGCAGGACTTGAAGCTGTTAACCAATCTTTAGAAGCTATAATTATAATTCTTCTTGTAGGATGTTTAATAGGATCATTTACAGCTTGTGGAACTATTCCAGCAGTTGTATACTATGGATTAAAACTTCTTACACCAGCTATATTTCTTCCTTTTGTAACAACTCTTTGTGCAGTTGTGGGAATTGCTCTTGGATCAGCTTGGACTGTAACAGCAACACTTGGAATTGCATTTATGGCAATAGGAACAACAATGGGATTAAATCCAGCACTTATAGCAGGAGCTATTCTTTCTGGAGCATGTTGTGGAGATAAATTCTCACCACTTTCTGACTCAACAAATCTAGCTGCAGGTTCTGCACAAACTGGACTTTTTGATCATGTGGCTGCTATGGTAACTACAACTTTTCCTAGTTTAGTTATAGCTGTACTTTTATATACATTCTTCTCGCTTTCAAAAGTTGGAACATATGATCCTACATTAGCAACTGAATTATCAAGTGCAATACTAGATCATTATACATATATGAGTCCAATTTTACTTATACCTATTTTATTGATAGTAGTTGTAGCAGTAATAAAAATGCCAGCTATTCCTTCAGTAGTACTACTTTCATTACTTGGATGTGTATTTGCTATGATATTCCAAGGAACTGGAATGGCTGATTGTATCAAGATACTTCACTATGGATATGAAGCTGAATCTAGTAATGCTCTATTTTATAAGCTTGTAAATAGAGGTGGAATGGATAGCATGCTTTGGACTAACAACCTTGTAATTGTTGCTGTTGCATTTGGAGGAATACTTCAAAAAATAGGTTCAGTAGAGTCATTACTTGGTGGATTAATAAAGAAAGTAAAAACTCCATTCCAATTAGTTCTTGTAACACTTGCAACAGGAGTATTCTGTATTACAACTATGTGTGACCAATACTTAGGATTGATAATTCCAGCATCAATGTATAAAGATAATTATGATGAGATGGGACTTGGTAGAAATATGCTTTCAAGAACTCTTGAAGATGGAGGAACTTTATGGTCACCACTTGTTCCATGGTCATCATGTGGAGCATATCATGCAGCAGTACTTGGAGTTCCAACACTTGCATACCTACCATATTGTTTTATGAATATAATAAACCCTATCTATGCTATTGTTACTTTAAGTTGGGGTGGAAATATTCTATATGCTGATGGATCAAGAACAAATGTTTTTGGTAAATTAAAGAAAGGTCGTGGACCTGCTCAAGCACCAGAGAAAGCTTATGAAAAAGCTATGAAAGCTCTTGCTAGAATAAGAAATTCTGAAGGAGCTAAAGCATTATAAGATATTAATATTTTAAAGAGAGGAAATATGATGAAATATTATGGAATTATGCCAGAACGAAAATTATGGGTAAAAGTTGCAGTTATAATATTTGCTATCTATACTATTTATAGCTCGATTATAAATCATAATCTATTTTATTTACCTTTTGGAGTTATTATGATTTTTGCAACTTTTTCAAATAGAAAACATATAATTTCACAAGAGGGAGTAGATATTCTCTATACTATTTGTGGGGCTCAATTTCATAATAGATGGAGTTGGAATGAGATAGAGAATATTCATACTGATTCAATTACTTCAAAACCAAATGTAGAATTACATTTTGGAAAGGGTATGATAGGAAGAAGATTTATTCTATCAAAAGAAAATAGTGAAAAGGTGCTAACTCTTGCTAAAAAAATGAATTCAAAGATCTATATTTCAGAAGTAAAAAGAAAAAAATAGAGAGTAAAAATCGGGGAAATTTATGAATAAGAATGAAAACTTTTTATTTATAATTTTCCTCTTTTTCATTTTGCTAGATTTATGATAAAATATAAAAAAGCAAAAGGCAGGTAAAAAGATGATAATTTTAAAGGAACTTAAAAATTTTACTGATGGAACTTCAAGTGAAATAGATATAAAAAACTATATATTAGAACATCCTGAGGATATAGAAAAAATGTCTGCAAGAGAGTTAGGAAAGGCTACTTTTACCAGTGCAGCATCTGTAACAAGGTTCTGTAAAAAATTAGGGTATAAGGGATATCCTGAATTTAGATTTAAGTTTATGAGTGAATTGAAATTTTCAACAGGAAAAAACAATGAAAATATAGAATTAGTTGCTACTGAAAATGTTGTAACTATTGTAAGAAAGGTTACAGAGATTCAAAAAAGAGCTATTGAAGAAACTTCAGAGTCATTAAGTTTTGAGAAATTAAAGAAAATAACAAAGGATATTCATAATGCTGAAATAGTTGATTTTTATGCCTTTGATTTAAATTATTATCTTACACAATATGGGTGTAGTCAATACTTCCATGCTAGGAAAAAGACAAATACCTATACAGCTACAAATATGCAGGCTATAAATGCCCTTATGAGTGATGAAAAGCATTTTGCAATTTTTATAAGTCATACTGGAGAAAATGGACGTCTTGTTGAAATTGCAAAGATTTTAAAAGAGAGAAAAACTAAGATTTTAGTAATAACTGCTAATAAGAATAGTACTCTTACAGAATTAGCAGATGATTATCTCTTTGCTTCAGCTCCTAAAACTTTTCAAGAGTTTTTGTTTCCCGCTTTTTACAGTTCAGTAAAATATATTTTAGATATTTTATGGGGAATAGAGTTTTCAATGGAGTATGAGAAAAATATAAAGCTAAATAAGGTTTATGATAAGATAGGAGAAAAAGCTCTTTGGGGTCTTTTGAAAAAAATTGATTTGGGATATACAAAGTAAAAAAAGTTAAAAAGAAATGGAGATTTTGAAAGATTTCTGTTTCTTTTTTTGTTTTTTGAAACAATGAAACAAAAAAATAGATAAAAGTTTAAGTTTTTTTGAAATGATGAAACTGTTTTCTTGTGAAATGTTTTAAAACGAAATAAATTATGCTATAGTTGATTTATAAATAATAAAACAGTTCAAGTAAAAATATGGAGGTAAAAAATGGCTCAAATAAAAAGAGATTATCCAAAACTTGCAAAAGATATTATTCGTGAAGTAGGAGGAAAAGAAAATATAGTAAATGCTACTCGTTGTGCAACAAGACTTCGTTTAGTTTTAAAAGAGACTCCAGAGGGAGCAAAGGAAAAAGTTCAAGAACTTACAGGAGTTATAACTGTTGTAGAAAATTCAGGACAATTCCAAGTAGTTATAGGAACTCATGTTGGAGAAGTTTATGAGAATGTTATGAAAAATCTTAATCTTGAAGCTATGTCAGAAGAAGAGGTAGAGACAAAACAACCTCTGTTAAATAGAATAATAGCAACAATGTCAGCTGTATTTGCACCTTTTATCTATATACTTGCAGCAGCAGGAATATTACAAGGAATATTGATTTTAATTAATCTATTTTGGCCACAATTTGCAACAACAGGAACATATGAAATTTTAAGTCTTATTTCTTGGACACCATTTGCATTTTTACCAATATTAATAGGAATAACTGCATCAAAACATTTTAAATGTAATACATTTATAGCAGTAACATGTTGTGCAGCTCTTATAAATCCAACTTGGGTTGAGATTGCAAAGAGAATTACAGAAGGAGAAGTAGTAAACTTTCTTTTCTTTAATCTTTCAGGAGTAACTTATGGTTCATCTGTTCTTCCACCATTATTTCTTGTATTAGTTCTTTCTTACTTAGAACACTTTCTATCTAAGAGAATTCCAGAGATAATGAAAGCTCTTTTAGTTCCATTTATCTGTATGGTAATTATGGTTCCACTTACAATTTTAATTATTGGACCACTTACAAATGGTGGAGCTGAAGCAGTTGCAGTTGGATTTAATCTATTGATGGAAAAAGCACCTCTTTTAGGAGGAATTTTAATAGGTGGACTTTGGGAGGTATTTGTAATATTTGGAGTTCACTGGGGAATAACACCAATGGTTATGGCAAACTTCAGTATATATGGTTATGATGCTTTCCAAGCATTCCAAACTTTAGCAGTTATAGCTCAAATAGGAGCGGCAATTGGTTGCTTTATTAAATCAAAAAATAGTGAACTTAAAAAAGTTGCACTTTCAGCAAGTGTTACAGGAATATTTGGGATTACAGAACCAACACTTTATGGAGTTACACTTCGTTTGAAAAAACCGTTTATTTGTGCTTGTGTAGGTGGAGCTATATCAGCAGCAGTAATGAGTTTCTTCAATACAGTTTACTATGCTTATGCAGGACTTCCTGGAATTTTAACAATAGTAAATGCAATAAATCCTAATGATACTAAAGGATTTATAGGAATGGTAATAGGATCTGTTCTTGCAATAGTTGTTCCTATGATTCTTGTTCTAGTTATTGGATTTGATGATCCAAAAGAAAAATAAAATTATAAAAATTAAAATAAAAAATAAAAAAGAGAGGTTAAATATATGAAAAATAAATTACCAAATAATTTTTTATGGGGAGGAGCTGTTGCAGCTCATCAAATAGAGGGTGCTTGGAATGTTGATGGCAAAGGAATAAGTATTGCTGATGTTATGACAGGTGGATCAAGAGATAAAATGAGAAAAATAACAGATGGAATAGTTGAAGGGGAATACTATCCTAACCATGAAGCAACAGATTTCTATCATCACTATAAAGAGGATGTAGCTCTTCTTGCAGAGATGGGATTCAAATGTTTTAGAACAAGTATAGCATGGACAAGAATTTTTCCAAATGGAGATGAGGAAACTCCAAATGAAGCTGGATTAAAATTCTACGATGATTTATTTGATGAACTTTTAAAATATGGAATTGAACCAGTAATAACTTTAAGTCATTTTGAAATGCCTTACCATTTAGCAGAAAGTTATGGTGGGTGGATAAATAGAAAAGTAATAGATTATTTTGTAAAATATGCAGTAACAGTAATGGAACGTTATAAAAATAAAGTTAAATATTGGATAACATTTAATGAGATAAACAATCAATCAAATACTTCTAGTGATATTTTTGGATGGACAAATTCAGGGGTAAAATTTTCTGACTATCAAAATCCAAGAGAAGCTATGTTCCAAGCAGCACACCATGAATTTGTTGCTAGTGCATTAGTTGTAAAAAAAGGACATGAGATAAATCCTGAATTTAAAATAGGTGGAATGTGTGGTTGGGTACCAATTTATCCATACTCTTGTAATCCAGAAGATGTTATAACAGCAGTGGAAGAGATGCACGAAAGATATTATTTTATGGATGTATTAGTTAGAGGACACTATCCAGCTTATGCAAAATCAATGTGGAAAAAACAAGGAGTTACTCTTCAAATAGAAGAGGAAGATGCTGAAATCCTTGCTGAGGGAAAAATTGATTATGTAGGAATAAGCTATTATATGTCAAGTGCAGTTAAAGCAGATGCAGAAAATGATATTTCATCATCATCTGATGGTTCAACATTAAAAACTGTAAAAAATCCATATGTAAAAGCAAGCGATTGGGGATGGCAAATAGATCCTGTTGGACTTAGATATTCTCTTGCAACTTTATATGAGAGATATGAACTTCCTATCTTTATCATTGAAAATGGATTTGGTGCAATAGATATTCTTGATGAAGATAAAAATTGTGATGATACATATAGAATTGAATATTTAAAAGCTCATATTAAAGAGATGAAAAAAGCTGTTGAAATTGATGGTGTAGAAGTTATGGGATATACACCTTGGGGATGTATAGATGTAGTTTCATTTACAACAGGTGAACTTAGAAAACGTTATGGTTTTGTATATGTGGATAAAAATGATGATGGAACAGGAACAGGAAATAGATACAGAAAAAAATCATTTGAATGGTATAAAAATGTAATTAGAAGTAATGGGGAAGAGTTATAAAATAAGATTTTAAAGATATGGGTTAAGGGTAATAATATAGAACAGAGGTATTGCTGGAATTTCAGTAATACCTCTGTTTTGGTTTTATATTTAGCTAGCTTTTTCCATTTTAGAAGTGTAGATTTTAGAAAGTTCTCCCTCAGTTATATTTTTACTCTTAACATCAAGAATAACTCTACCCTTATCAAGCATAATAATTCTATCAGAGTATTTTATAGCATCTTTTAAATTATGAGAGATCATCATAGCAGTTATATTTTGTTTATCAATAAGCTGTTTAGTTTTTTCCATTATCATTTTAGAAGTCTTAGGATCTAATGCTGCTGTATGCTCATCTAAAAGAAGAAGCTCAGGTTTTTTCAATGTTGCCATAATAAGAGAAAGAGCTTGTCTTTGACCACCAGAAAGAAATTTAACTTGAGTATTAAGTTTATTTTCAAGTCCTAAATCAAGTTCTTTTAAAATATCCTTAAATTTCTCAATATTATCTTTTCTTATTAGAGATCTTAAAGAGAATTTTTCACTTTTTTTCATAGCTAAAGAAAGGTTTTCTAAAATTGTCAATGATGGAGAAACTCCCTTTGAGGGATCTTGATGAACTTTTCCAATTTTAAGAGCTCTCTCTTCCTCTTTTAAAGAACTTATATTCTTTCCACTTAAAGTTATACTTCCACTATTTTCTTTTAGAGACCCACTAATAAGATTGAAAAGAGTACTTTTTCCACAACCATTTGAACCAAGAACAGCTACAAATTCACTTTCCTCTACCTCAAGATTAAAATTATTGAAAATATTTACCTCATTTTCTGTACCTTCATTAAAACTTTTACTAAGATTTTTTATAGTTAACATAGTTATTACCTCTCTTTAATATTTCTTTTAAAATTGAAAAGTGACATATTATTATATCCAATAAAAATAATAACAATTGCAGCACTAATAGCCTTTAAATCAGTAGGAGCAAAACCTAAATCTATTGCAAATCCACCAATTAATTTATAGCTTATAGCTCCTAAGATAGCTCTAGTAGTCCCTTTTATTTTAGTAGATCTCTTTAAAATTGTATCTCCAATTATTATTGAAGCAAGAGCAGATACAATAATTGAAGTTCCCATATTTATATCTGAAAACCCTTGAGATTGAGCCATTAAAGCACCACTTATAGCTACAATACCATTTGATAAAACAAGACCTAAAAGTTTAAATTTATCACAGCTGACACCTAAAGATTTTACTAAAGTTTCATTATCTCCAGTGGCTATAAGAAGGTATCCAATCTCTGTTTTTAAAAAAAGATCCATAAGAATTTTTATTATAAGTACTATAACTATTAAAACAACAATTTTATTACCATAATCAAAAATAGAACTATTATTATATAGTGGAATATTTGCTTTTGAGTTTATTCTTAAATTTACAGAATAAAGAATAGTCATTGTAAGTATTCCAGCAAGAAGAGATGCCATCTTCATCTTAATATGAAGAAAGTATGTGATAATTCCTGCTAGAGAACCAAAGATAAAAGCAAATATTGTACTTGTAATAGGATTAAATCCATTTGTTATAAATTTTGCAAAGATAAATGCTCCTAAAGGGAAAGTTCCTTCAACAGACATATCTGGAAAATCTAATATTTTATATGTAATAAATACTCCTATTGCAAGAACTGCAAATATAAGTCCCTGTTCTAGTGATATAGTAATAAGTGAATTCATATAAGTACCCCTTTGATTATTTTATAAATATAGCTCCTTCAAAAGCTGGATTAGTTTTTTCTAATTTTAATTTTTTCATTGTATTTTCATTGACAATTTTAGTTGTATTTTTTAAGCTTTCAACTGGAAGATCTTTAGGGCTGACTTTATCAACAAGAATTTTTTTAGCCATAGCACCAGTTTGTTTTCCTAATTCATAGTAGCTAAGTCCATCAGTCATAAGAAGTCTACCTTTTACAGGACCCTCTTCAGCAGCTATAGAGATCAATCCTCTTTCAATAGTTGATTTAGCTATAAGTCCGGCTGCAGAAGCAACAATGTTATCTGTTACAGCATATAGAGCATCAGCTTTAGATGCAAGAGAGTTAATAGCTTGAGGAATATCATTTATATTATTTACTCCAACTGCTATAATCTCTAAATCTAAGTTTTTAGCAATCTCTTTAGCTTGTGCCACTTGAATTTCTGAATTAGATTCACTTGTATTGTAAATAATACCAACTTTTTTAATTTCAGGATCTAATTGTTTAAATAATGCTAATTGTTTATCCATAGGACTAGCATCAGTTGTTCCAGTAACGTTTCCTCCAACATCTTCTAAAGAATTAACTAATTGAGAGTGTACAGGATCAGTAACAGCACTGAAAAGAACTGGTATAGTATCAGTAGCTTGTTTAGCTGTTTGAGCAGATATAGTTGCTATTCCAAAGATAAGATCAACTTTATCTGCAACAAATTTTTGTGCTATAACTCCTGCAACTCCTGTGTCTCCCTGTGAGTTTTTATAGATAATATTTGCATCGACCCCTTGAGCTTTAAGTTCATCTTCAAAACCTTGTCTTACAGCATCAAGAGCTGGATGTTCTGCAAATTGAGTTATTCCAATGGTAAATGTTTCATTAGCTTTAACAGGCATAACCTGTAAAAGAAATATTAAAAGTGTTAAAAAAGCCATTTCTACAAATCCTACTATTCTACTTGTTTTCATTTTTCCTCCCTTTGTCTTAAAAATAAAAAAGCCTTTTTACAAAATTGTAAAAAGGCAGTTATACACAAATAGATACACTAAAAAAAGTGCATTGATTATTATATTTTATGATCCCTACTATTCTACAATTCTACAAGTTTTTATTTTTAAGACTTCTACTATTCTACTTGTCACCTTTGTGACTCTACTATTTGTGCTGATTATATACCTATAAGTTTTTTTTGTCAATAAAATTTTAATATTTTATTTTATAAACAACTTTTTTAATTTTTTCACTGTTTCCAGATTTTAAGCAAGGCATATGTGGTTCTTCAGGGAAGAAAAGAATAAATCTACCAGCTTTCATTGTATAAGTAAGTTCAATGTCTCCATTTAAAGCTTGTAAATCTTTTTCTGGATTAAATTCATTTTTAGCAGTTGTATTTTCTAAAGTAGCATAACCGAATTTTTCTTCACCATCTATAATAAGTTGAATATCAATATACTCTTTGTGAATTTCAAAAAATGTATCTTCAACATTTTTAGGAATCACATTTTCTTGAACATTGAAGAAAACTTCCTTTCCATCTATATTAGTTACTCCAGCAGGGGCTGTTAAATATTCTCCTTTGATAATGCTATCAATTGCCTTGTCAAGATTAGCTGAGATCCCCTTATAGTTTTTAATGTTTTTTAAAGTATCAAAAATCATTTTTTCCTCCTAGATAAATTATTTAGATTTGGCTTTTTTAATTTTACACCTTTAAGTTTATATTTTTCAACTACTTTATTAAAAAGAAATGAAAATATTATTATTGTAATGATTCCCATAGCAGTTCCATAGACTCTATTTGTATAGTAGATCATAGGTGTCAATCCAGGTCTTTTCATATTTACCATGATAAACATAAATACAATACCTCCCAATGAAGCAGGAACTTTTACAAATATCTCTGTAATAATTATAACTAAGATAATTCCTACACTACACCAAAAAGTACCTTGAAAGCCTGAAAAATATAGAATAAAAGCTACTATTCCTCCAAAGACAGTACTTAAAAATCTCTCTTTAGTTCTAAGAAGAAGTTCAGACCACTCAAGTCTAAAAGGAACTACAATTGCTAAAGCACAATAATATAAAGTATAGTTTGTAATGTATGCAGGATCGAAAAAGTGATTTATAAATTTAACTAGAAAAAGTCCTAAAATTACAGCAAGTCCAGGTTCTAATCCTTTTAAAAATAGCTTTTTAAGATCTCCTTTAGGAGTAGGTGGCACTTTTTTCTTCATCTCTTCTTTATTAAAGAAATAATTATATAAAGTGATAACTAATGAGATAGCTGCTACCCCAGCAAAAGTTCCGATAACCCTTTCTAAAAGATAGTTAATAGGAGTTTTATCAGGATCTACATTCAACATAATATATGTAAATGCAATACAACCTACAGCAGATGGAACTCTAACTACCACTTCATTAAAGCAGCAAACAATACATAGCCCGAGTACATACATAATAAGATTTTCTTGGAAACCTAACATACATATAATATAGGCGATAGTACCACCAAAAATGGTGGTTATAACTCTATCATAAGCTTGTTTTCTTGTTTTAGAATCGTTTAAATCAGAAACATTTAAAGCTCCAATACCAGCATAAAAGTGGGATAAGTTAAAAAAATTACATACTTGAATTGAGATAGCTACAGCAATAGCTACAAGAAATGATCGTTTTAAAATATTAATATTTTTTTCCTTCATCTTTTCTCCAAAGTTTTAAAATAGTTGTAGTTAAATTTATTTTAACATTATAATTGTTTTTCTGCTAGTTAAAATATCAATATTTATAAGGCTCATTAAAATTTAAAAGTACAAATTTAGTTCTCTAAATCCTTTTTAAAGAGGAGAAACCATTGTATCATATATTAAAGAGCATTTAAAAACATAAAAAAGAGGATATATGAAAAAAGATAGAGGGTTTACTTATATAGAGATCATTATATCAGTGGTGTTAGTTCTTGGAATAAGTTATTTAAGTGTATTTTATTATGAAAAACTTCGAGAGAAACAAGATGTACAGAGAGCAAAAACTTTAATTTTAAATATATTTTCTGAATATACCTCAGAGGCTTTTGATACAGAAAATGATTTTGATATAAAGATAGAACATTCTCAAAAAAGAGTAAAAGTTTTAGATATGGGAAGAGTGAAGAAAGAGGAGCAACTACCTAAAAAATTAAAATACTCTTCAGTTTTTGATAATGAAATGGTAGAAAAATTAGATGTAAAGGTAACAAAACATGGAAATATTACTCCCTCATTTAGTTTATATATTTTTGGATATGATGATATTGTGAAATATAGAATCTCTTTTTATGGATTTGATAAGATTAGGTTTTTGAAAATAAATGTATATAGAAATCTAAGTGATAAAAAGTGGAAGTATAAAAATTTAATGCTATACCATAAAAAATTTAATTCTAATAGTATACATTGGAGGATAGAGTAGATGAAGAAAATAGTATTCTTTTTTATATTTTTAATCTTTTGTTTTGAGATTATGCTCTGTGAAATTAGAAACAGAGAGTTAATAAAAATAAGAATAACTATAGGTGCTACAAATTATTTTAGATATGTTCAACTTTCAAGTCCAGATTATTCTAATAGTTTTAAAATAATAAAAAGAGAGGAGTAATATGAAAAGTAGTATAAAAAAATCAAAAATTGAAAAATTAGAAGATAATATTTTTGATATGGCAACTCTTTTTAAAGAATTAGAAAAAAATCAGAATGTTGAAAGTAATAGATATTTTCAAAAGAGAAGTGAATTGGAAGAAAATTCAGTAGTTGTAAAGATAGTCAATACAATGTTATTAAAAGCTATAAAAGAAAAGGCTAGTGATATTCACATAGAGTCTTACAAAGAATGTATTAGAATTAGATATAGAATAGATGGGGTTTTAATAGAGGCAGGAAAGATAAAAGGAATTATTTTTTTACAATATATAATTTCAAGAATAAAAATAATGGCAGATTTAGATATTGTTGAAAGAAGAATGCCACAAGATGGAAGATTTGAGTTAGATATTGAAGGGAAAAAGATAGATTTTAGAGTATCTATAATTCCTACAATCAATGGAGAAAAGTGTGTAATAAGAATACTGAATCAAAATATTATTGATTTTGATTTAGAAAAATTAGATATCAGCAGTTCTGAATTGGAGAAGATACTTTTTCAGTTGAATAAAAGAAATGGGATGTTTCTCCTAAGTGGACCAACAGGTTCAGGGAAAACAAGTACTTTATACAGTATTTTAAAAAGATTAAATACAGGACAAGAAAATATTTTAACTGTAGAAGATCCTGTTGAGTATGAGATAGATGGAATAAATCAAGTTCAAAGTAAAAATGAGATAGGAAGAACTTTTGCAGTGATGTTGAGAGCTTATTTAAGACAGGATCCAGATATATTAATGGTAGGAGAGATAAGAGATTACGAAACAGCAGAGATAGCAGTAAAAGCTTCAATAACTGGGCATATGGTTTTATCTACTATTCACACTAATGATTCCATAGGTGGAATAGATAGATTGATAAATATAGGAATACCATCTTATATGATATCAGCTTCTCTTTCAGGGATTATATCTCAAAGATTGGTGAGGAGACTTTGTCCAGAATGTAAGGTGAAAGATGAGTATTGGAAAGAAAAGATAAAAATTTTAGGTTATGACCCAGAAAAATATAAAAATCTGAATTTTTATAAAGAAAAAGGTTGTGAAAAATGTAATTTTACAGGTTATAGAGGAAGAATAGGAGTTTTTGAGGTTTTTATTCCAGATGTAGAGATAAAAAATATGATAAATAGAGGAGAAGCATCTTTAGAAATAGAAAAAATTGCATTGAAAAAAGGGATGAAAAAGTTATTGGAAGATGGAATAGATAAAGCAGGTAAAGGGATTACCTCATTAAATGAACTATTGAGGCAGTGCTAATGGGAAAATATAGGTATAGAGCTTATGATAAAAATGGAAAATTAAGAAAAGGAATCTTAGTTGCTAAAGATGAAAAAGAGTTGAAAAATTTTTTAAGAAAAGAGAGATTAAGGGTAAAAGAATTTTTTGAAATAAAAGAGAAAGTGAAGATTTCAAAACAGGAGATTTTAAATTTTACTAAAGAGATAATAATTATGTTAGAAAGCGGAATCACAATTATAAAGATTTTTGAAATTCAAGAGGAGCAGTATAAAGGTTCATTTAAAAATGTCTTAAAAGATATGAGAGAAAATCTTTTAAAAGGAGATAGTATAGGTGAGGTTTTTAAGAAAAATGAAAATATATTTGGAAGCTTTTATGTGGGGATGGTTAATTTAGGTGATCTTTCTGGAAATTTAGTTGAAAACCTAAAAAAAATTTGTGAGCATTTAGAGTTGGAATTAAAAGTAGTAAAAAAATTAAAAGAGGTTGCCTTTTATCCTTGTATCGTTTTGACTTTTTCCCTTTTGATTTTAACATTTTTAATGGTATTTGTTTTTCCAAATTTTATAAAGATTTTTGAAGATAGTAAAACAGAGTTACCACTTCTCACAAAAATTTTAATAGAGGTGAGTGAGAATTTTTATATAATTATTTTTTTAATTATATGTATATTAACAGTAATAATTTTCTGTTTAAAAAATATAAAAGACAATAGTAGAACAAAAGAACAACTTGATAGGTTATTATTGAAGATTCCTTTAGTAAGAGATTTTATAGTAGGAAACTATATTATAAGATTTTCTAAAAATATCTCTATTATGCTTTCTTCTGGGATGCTAATACTTGATATTTTGAAATTATTAAGAGACTTTTTCGATAATATTGTTATAAAAAAAGAGATTGAAAGATTAGAAAAATCACTGTTTGAAGGGAAACAATTAAGTGAGGTAATGGGAGAAGAGAGTTTATTTCCAGATAAATACAAGAAGCTAATAGTAGTAGGGGAAAAAAGTGGAGAACTTATAAAGATATTTGAGCAGATAGCAAAATTAGAAGAGGAGAAGATGGAAAATAACATAAAAAGATTGCTAACTTTGGTAGAGCCTATTTTAATAATAGTTTTAGGATTAATTTTGAGCATAATAATTATAGCAATATATTTGCCTATCTTTAATATGTCCAATTTAATATATTAATAAAATATGGAGGGAAGAAGTATGAAGATGAAAAATGGTGGATTTTCATTGATTGAAATGGTTATTGTAGTTGCATTGGTAGGGGTTTTATCTACATTGGTTGTTCCTAAAGTTAGAGAACAATTAGCTAAGGGAAAGGATGCTAAAGCAGTAGCTACATTAACAGCATTAAGAACTGCTTCAGAATTGTATTATGTAGAAAATGAAAAATCAGCTTTAGAAGAGGCAGAGAGTGAAGAGAGTATAAAAAAAGCTATGGAAAATCTATTGCCTTATTTAGATTCAAAAGCTGAGGCTGAATTAAAAGATGGTAAAGTTGAAATTGGAGGAAGTAAGGCTGGAGAAACTGAGGAAGAGGTTAAAAAAGCAGAGATAAAATATGGTGGAGAGGTAACTTTTACTTTTACCAATCCAGAGGCAGCTTCAAAGGTTAAAGGAGATGGAGTGTACATATGGTTTAAACCTCTTGGAGATGTAGGACAGTATGATACAACTGGAAAGAAAAAATGGATAGAGTATTAGGAGTAATAATGGAGATACTATTACTTATTTTAACGTTATTAATAATAAAAATAGATTTTAAAAAATTGTATATTCCTAATATATTAAATTTTTTATTTTTAGTGGGAGTAGTATTTTATAAGGGAAATGAAATTGAAAGTAGTGTAATAGGAGCAGGGATATATCCCCTGCCTCTTATTATATTGTATGGATATATTTCTGATCTTCTGAAAAAAGATGTTATTGGATTTGGAGATATAAAACTTATGATCAGCATAGGATATTTATTGGGATATACAGATTTTTATGACCTGTATTTTTTTTATTTTTTAGCTTTTTTACTTGGGGGGATATATGGAGTTGTTCTATTAATAATAAGGAAGGAAAATAGAGAGGTTCAAATGCCATTTTCTCCTTTTTTAATTTTAGCTCTCTATATAGTGTTATGGAAGGGATTATGAAAAAAGATGGGGGATTTACATATGTAGAGATAGTTGTCTCTATAACTATTTTTATTTTAGGAATAATACCAGCTATGGAAATTAATAGAATGATATTAGAAATTGATAGAAAATATTGTGCTATTGAAAATGCAGTGAAAAATATAGAGATGGTAGAAAAAGTAGTTAGAAGTAAAGGATATAAAAAACTCAATAACTATCTAGGAGAGTATAAATATGAGTTTTTAGAAGATAGTTATTTTATAAAAGGAAGTGGAGTTTTAGAAAATATAGAACTTCTATTTTTAGGGAGAAAAGGTGAAGAAATATTTGTAAAAATAGAGAGGTTAGATAATAGATCTGTTGTTGAAGAGAAAGATATTTTAAGTTTAAAAGTAGAGTATAAAACAAAGTATAAAAAATTTGAAATAATAAGATTGATAACAGATATAGAGGAGTATTATGAATAGAAAAAGTGGAATGACAAGTATAGAGATAACTATCTCTCTAGCTTTAATTTTACTTTTTCTCTCTATGATTTTTCCAATTTTAAGAATGACTTTAAAATTAGAGGGAAGTTTTCTTTTTCAAGAGAGAATAGAGAGAAATAGTTCTAGATTAGTTGAGATGTTAACTAAAGAGATAGAGAGTAGTAGTTTTGGAGAAGAGGAGTACAGAGGAAGAGAAAAATTGATAAATGGAAAGGGGATATATCAATTAGTAGGAGTTAAACCCTCATCACTAAATGAAAGCTTTTTTAGTGATAGAAGAGAAGAGGGAAATATGCTATTTTTAGAGATCCCCTGTGTAAAGAATGGAAAGATATATTCAAAATATTATATGTACAGATTTGTAGGGGATACATTTTTAGTTTCACAATGTACCAATGAATTTAAAAATATCTATACTAATGAGGAATTTATTCTTTTTGACTATGTAAGTGGTTATTTTAAACAAGATAAAAAGGGAATAAAAATAGTTATGAAGGTAAAAAAAGAGAAAAATTATATAAGGGAGTTGAAAGATTATGCACTTAAAGGAAGAAAATGGTAGAAAAAAAGGGTTTCTGATGTTAAGTGTATTTTTTATTATAACTCTTATAATGGGAATTCTTTTTATAGGGTATAGAATAGTTTATTCCAAAGGAAAAAGAATTATAAGCTATTTAGAGGGGCAAAAATTAAATATAGATAGGGAGAATATAGAAACGATTGTTTATAGTGAACTTTATAAGATAGATTTAGGAATAAATGAGGGGAAATTTGAAAATAGTTTAGATTATTTTGCAAGAAGCAAAGAGATAAAAAGAGTTTGGGAAAATAAAGATGGAACAATTCTTACAAGTAATGGAGGCTATAAAATAAGAAAGATACTTTATGAGGGAAAAGAAATATATAGAGCAGGGAATGGAAATTTTTATAGTAAGTTAGTTACAACATTAAAAAATGGTAGAGTAAAAAATAGTTTTAAAATAGAGCTAGAAAAAAATATTGAGAATAGGGAGATAAAATTAAAATTTATAGCTAAAGTGGTATTGGAGTATAAATTTCAAAATATAAATTTAGAAGCACCAGATTTAGAAAAAATAGAGGAAGTTGTGGTGAGCAAATATGTTTAAAAAATCAAAAAAGAAAATAGAGTATATAACTTTGGAAGAGATGAAAAGAGAATTAAAATCTGGAATAATTGTTCTAGAAAATAGATATTTTAATATAGAGAAAATAAGTTTGGAATTAGGATTAGATGAAAAAGAGAGAGAATTAGAGATTGAAGAGATTTTAGAAGATAGAATAGAGGATTACAATCCTGTTGAATATATTGAGAAAGAGATAGTTTTAGAGAAAAATGAGGAATTTGAAGAGATAGTAATAATTCTTTTAAAGAGAGATATTATTGAAGAGATTCTTCAAGAGGGAAAGGAAAAGAAGATAAGAATATCTGGAATAGTTCCAGCATTTTTTCTTAGAAGTCTAGAAATAGATAAAAATAAAGCTGAATTATTTATAGATGTAGATGAAGAGAAAGTAATAAAAATAGAGTTTAAAGATGGGAAAATTAAAAATATAGATGAGATTGAAATAGAAAGAGAAAAAATTTTAGAAAGTGAAGTAGAAGAGATTTTACAAGATCTATTAGAAATAGATTTAACAGAGTTTGAGAAAGTATCATTTTATGAAAAAGATAGAGAGATAGGAGAGATTTTTCAAGAGATAGATAATATAGATGTAGAGATTGATAATTGGAAAGAAAATGAGATAGAGTATAACTATAATTATGATTTTCTGCCTTTAGAATATTTAGAATCTCTGAAGATGAAGAGTTCAATAAAGAAAAAGGTGATAGTATTTTTTATTATTTTTATTTTACAGATATTGATGGGGGGAGTATTTCAATATTTTTATAATTTAAATA
>UQQO01000001.1 GCA_900543175.1 uncultured Fusobacterium sp. | reverse complement strand
CAAAAAAGAGAGCTGAGTAAAACATTTTTTTTAAAATGTTACTCAGCTTTTTTTATGTATATTCAATTTTCTATCTAAAAAGATTAGCTGAATATTGAAGATTGTTTTATTATAAAAATAGTGATAAAAATATAGAAAAGAAAATAGGGTGGTGACAAAATGAGAGAGTATCAAAAAATGATAGAAAAGAGAATAGAATTTTTAACAGGAAATGGGGAAGGCAGCTTAGAGATAATTGAATTTTATAATAAAGAGATGGAAAAAATAATAGAAGAGATTTCTAACTTAGATTATGAAGAGACAAAAGATAATATAGTAAAAATAAAAGTTTTATATGCAAAACTACTTTTATTATGTAAAGGATATTATATTAAAGGAACGAAATATTATAATGATGAATCTGTTGTAAAGTTTATTGAAGAGAAAATAGAGAAATTTAGAAACTATTTTTACAATTTAAATAGTGTAGAACATACAAACTGGTGGCAATGGGAGATTGGAATCCCTTTTACAATGAATGATATTTTTATGTTGATGAAAGGGAAAATTAAAGATGAAATAATAGTTGAAAATCTAAAAACTAGTAGATATTTTCAACCTGATCCAAGATATTCTGGGAATAATCCAGTAGCTATTCATCCAAGTGGAAAACCATTGAGATTATCAACTGGAGGAAATAGAGTAGACACAGTTAAAATCTCTCTATTTAGAGGTATTCTGTTAGGAGATGAAGATGAGGTAAAATTAGCCTTAGAATCACTGCCAGAGGTTTGGGAGTATAATGAGAAAGAGAGAGGAGAGGGATTTTATAGAGATGGATCTTTTATTCAACATGAGGCGATACCATATGCTGGAGGATATGGAGAAGTACTGTTATCAGGAATAGGAGAGATCTTATATGTTATAAGTGATAGTGAATATACTTCAGTTGTAAAAAAAGTTGATGATCTTTATGAGATAATTTTAAATTCTTTTGAGCCTTTCTTCTATAATGGAAGTTTTACAGATATGTTATCAGGAAGAGGAATAGATAGGGCAAATAATAGTGATTCAGTTATAGGGCATCGTATACTGAATGATATTTTAGTTGTATCTTCAATTTTTGAAGATTATAAATATAAAAAGTTAGAAGATATTGTTTTAAGAGAGATTGTAAAATATGGAGCAGAAAAATATTTAGAAGAGGAAAAATCACCATTTCTATATAAAAAAATAAAAGATCTTTTGGAGAAAAGCAGAGGACAAGAGATAGAAAAGTATAACAATAGTATAAAAGTTTGTAATAAGATGGCTAGAGTGATGAAAAGAGAGGAAAAATATGCTTTTGGAATAGCAATGCACTCACCAACTATTGGAAACTATGAGGCTATGAATGGAGAGAATTTAAAAGGATGGTATACTGGAGATGGAGCATACTATCTGTATGATGGAGTAAATGATTATAAAAATTATTGGAGAGATGTAGATTATTATTATATTCCAGGAACAACAGAGATTAAAATGAATATGGAAGGTTTAGACGCTCAAAGAAACTTTGAATCTTCATTTGTTAAAGATAAGGTAGCTTCTGGAGTTTCAGAAGGTGAAAATGGATTAGTTGCAATGGAGTTTCTTAACTGGAATGAGAAATTAAAAAGTAGAAAATCTTGGGTTTTAATAGATTCTAAAATAATCTTTATAGAAACAGATATAGAGAGTGAAGAGAAAGTATATACAACAATATTTAATAGAAAATACAATAATCTGCCTAAAATTTTAATTGATGGACAGGAGATTAAAGAGAAATACTTTAATAAAAAACTATCTAAAATCCAAATAGAAGAACTAAATCTAAAATTCTATTTAGAAGAGAGTATCTATTTTGAGATAGAGAAAAAAGATGGGTATTTTATTAAGATTTGGAAAGAGTATGATAATGATGATAAGAAAATTATTTGGGGATTATCATATAATAGTGAGATAGATTTTAAAAAGGATGTGTATATAAACTTAGAAGATAATATTCATGAGATTAAAACAAAAGAAAAAATTTATAAAGTTAATTGGAATTTTAGAGAAAATGGAAAAGAATTTTGTGAAATATTAAGTCTTGAAAAATAAAACAGTAGAATAAGATTATAAAAATAGTCTTTTTAATTTAAAAAGACTATTTTTTAATTTAAACTGTAAATTGTGGAAAATGGGATAGCCAAAACAGAAGATTTACAATTAAATTTTGTTATGCAATAATTGAGAAAAATAACAAATGTATAAAAATAAGATAAATAGAAAATTAAGTGAACAAGATAGCTAATAATAAAAGTTATTATATATCAGATAAAAACGTACTAGATGAATTAAAAGTATTTTATGGAGGGAAAAATGGCGAAAGTAGTGTTAAAAAAAGTGGAGAAGCAGTATCCAAATGGATTCAAAGCTGTACATGGAATTGATTTGGAAATTAAAGATGGGGAGTTTATGGTTTTTGTTGGTCCTTCTGGTTGTGCTAAATCTACTACTCTTAGAATGGTAGCTGGACTTGAAGAGATTACAGGAGGAGAGATTTGGATAGGAGATAAATTAGTTAATGATCTTCCACCAAAAGATAGAGGAATTGCAATGGTTTTCCAAAACTATGCACTATACCCTCATATGACAGTTTATGATAACATGGCATTTGGATTAAAAATGGCTAAAATTCCAAAAGATGAGATAGATAGAAGAGTTAGAGAAGCAGCAGAAAAGTTAGAGATAACTCAATTACTAGATAGAAAACCAAAAGAGATGTCTGGGGGGCAAAGACAAAGGGTAGCAGTAGGAAGAGCAATAGTAAGAAAACCAGATGTATTCCTATTTGATGAACCACTATCAAACTTAGATGCGAAATTAAGAGTATCAATGAGAGTTAAGATAACTCAACTACATAAACAACTAAAAGCTGAAGGACAAACAGCAACAATGATCTATGTAACACATGATCAAGTAGAAGCAATGACAATGGGAGATAGAATTTGTGTATTAAACTATGGAAGAATAATGCAAGTAGATACTCCATTAAACTTATACCACAAACCAGCAAATAAATTTGTAGCAGGATTTATAGGATCTCCAGCGATGAACTTTGTTGATGGTGTAATTGAAGAAAATGAAGATGGAATAATATTTATTTTTGGAAATAGCAAGCATCTAGTACTTCCAAAAGAGATGGGAGAAAAGGTAAAAAGCCATATAGGTAAAAAAGTTGTTTTAGGAATAAGACCTGAAAATATTGGAAATAAAGTAACTCATCCAGAAGGAGAGAAGATAAACTTCTTAAAAGGACAAGTAAGTGTAGTAGAACACATGGGAAATGAAGAGTTTATTTATTTTACAATAGATGGTTGTGAATTTACATCAAGAATAGAAGCGAGAAAAACAGATAATGTAAAATATGGAGAAGAGGGAGAATTCTACTTCAATATAAAAAGAGCTCATATATTTGATGCTGAAACAGAAGAAAATATCACTTTATAGGAGAAAGATAATATGAAGATAAAAGGGTTTGATAGAGATCAAAAAATGCTATATTTAATTTTACTTCCTTTTATACTATGGTATGCAGTATTTATGTTTAAACCTATGTATGGATTACTAATAGCATTTAAAGATTATAGTTTATTTAGAGGAATATCTGGAAGTGAATGGATTGGATTATATAACTTTAAAGAGTTTTTAACAAGTCCATATTTCTATACAACATTAAAAAATACACTTATGTTAAATGTTTATAGCTTATGTTTAGAATTTCCATTTGCTATATTAATAGCTTTGATGCTAAATGAAGTTAAGAATAAATATTTTAAATCAATAGTACAAACAGCATCGTTTATACCATATTTTATAGCAATAGTTGTAGCAACAGGGATAACAGTAAATGTTTTATCTCCAAGTACTGGGGTTGTAAATATGGTGCTAGAAAAATTAGGATTTGAAAAGGTATATTTCCTATCAAAACCAGAGTTTTTCAGAGGAATATTTACAGGATTAAATATGTGGAAAACAACAGGGTTTAATGCAGTTATCTATTTAGCAGCTCTAACAGCAGTAGATGAGCAACTATATGAAGCAGCAAGAATAGATGGAGCAAACAAGTTTAGTCAGTTGAGACACATAACAATACCTGCTATAATACCTACTATTGTAATAATGCTTGTTTTAAAAGTTGGAAGCATGCTAAATGTAGCATTTGAAACAGTTTTATTACTATATCAACCAGCAACTTATTCAACAGCAGATGTAATCAGTACATATGTATATAGAACAGGTATGTTAATGCAAGACTTTGGACTTGCTACAGCAGTTGGATTATTCAATGCTTTAGTAGGATTTATCCTTGTATATAGTGCAAATAAATGGAGTAAAAAAGTTACTCAATCAAGTCTATGGTAATTAGGGGGTAAAAAGTGAGTAATAAGATAAAGATGGGAATGGATGAGAAAATATTTAATATTGCAAACTACATTCTTTTAGCAATATTTGCTTGTATATTTATCTATCCAATTATATATGTTTTTTCAGCAGCAGTAAGTAAGCCATATTTTGTAGAATCTGGAGCTGTAACACTATTTCCTAAAGGTTTTACATTTGAATCTTTTAAAACAGCAATGAATCTGACTGGAATGTGGAGAGCATATGGAAACTCAATATTTATAACAGTGGTAGGAACTGCTGTAAGTATGTTCTTTACAATAACAGGAGCTTATGTTTTATCAAAACCAGAATTAAAATTTAGAAAATTAATAACTATGCTAGTTATAATGACTATGTGGTTTGACCCAGGAATTATTCCTAGATACTTAAACTTTAGAGATCTATATTTAATCAATAGTTATACAGGGGTTATACTTGGATTTGCAATTAATACATTTAATGTAATAATATTAAAATCATTCTTTGAAGCTATTCCAAAATCATTAGAGGAATCAGCTAGAATTGATGGAGCATCACAATTTCAAATAATGACAAAGATATATTTACCACTATCAGGATCAGCATTGACAACAGTATCACTTTTCTATGCAGTATCAAGATGGAATGGATATTTCTGGACAATGGTATTATTAATAGATGATAAAAAAGCTCCATTACAAGTATTCTTAAAGAAACTGATAATTGAAAAAGATATGGCAGGGGAAGCAAGTCAAATGATAACTATGGAAAGTCTGACATCACCTCAAACTGTAATTTATGCAGTAATAGCACTATCATTAATTCCAATATTAACAGTATATCCATTTATTCAAAAATTCTTTAAAAAAGGAGTTACTTTAGGGGCAGTAAAAGGATAATTAGTGGGAGGAAAAATGAATATAAAGAAAATTCTAATAGGATTAACTGCTGCACTTTCATTAATTGGTTGTGGAGTAGAAGAAGTTAAAGTTGATGGACCAAAAAGAAAATTAGAGGGACATGTAATAACAGAGGAACCAAAGGCATTTACAATATTTGGAATATTTTTAGGAAAAGCATTTGATGGAGAGTTACCTGTATATCAAAAAGCTTTTGAAATGACAAATGTAAAATTAGTAGGAACAGCTTCAAAAAATCAAAGTGAAGAGGTTCAAGCATTTAACTTAATGATATCTTCAGGATTGATTCCAGATATAATAGCTTATGAGTTAACAGATGAGTTAGAAAAATTAGGAATTGATGGTGGATTAATTCCATTAGAAAAACTTATTGATGAACATGCACCAAATATTAAAAAATTCTGGGAAGAAAATCCAAGATATAAGAAAGATGCTATTGCAGCAGATGGACATATCTATATGATTCCTAACTACAATGACTACTTTAATTTAAGTTGTTCACAAGGTTACTATATAAGAAAAGACTGGCTAAAAAAACTTGGATTGGAAGAGCCTAAAACAGTAGATGAACTATATACAGTATTAAAAGCATTTAAAGAGCAAGATCCAAATGGAAATGGTAAAAAAGATGAAGTACCTCTATTCTTGAGAGCTAATATCAATAGAAAAGTAATGATGGCACTTACAGATATTTTTAAAGCACAATTTGTATGGTATGAAAAAGATGGAAAACCAGTATTTGGACCTGCTGAACCTGAATATAAAAATGCTATGATCAATTTAGCAAAATGGTATAAAGAGGGATTAATAGACCAAGAGGTATTTACAAGAGGACTTTCTTCAAGAGACTATATGTTAAGTAATAACTTAGGTGGATTTACAAATGACTGGTTTGCAAGTACAGGTTCATATAATGAAAAATTGAAAGATGTAATTCCAGGATTTGATTTTTCAGTATTATTACCACCAGAATATAATGGAAATAAAAAAACAGCTACAGCTAGACCAACATATATGGGTGGTTGGGGAATCAGCTATAAAGCTAAAGACCCTGTAACTATTATAAAATATTTTGACTTCTGGTATAGTGAAGAGGGAAGAAGATTATGGAACTTTGGAATTGAAGGGGATACATATACTTTAGTTGATGGTAAACCTCAATTTACAGATAAAGTTTTAAAAAATCCTGAAGGAAAAAATGCTCTAGCAGTTATAAGAGAGACAGGGGCACAATATAGACTTGGAATGTTCCAAGATGCAGAAAATGAAAAACAATGGGCATCAGATGTAACTGTAAGAGATATGGACGAGTATATGAAAAATGATGCAATTCAAGAACCAATGCCAGTGTTGAAATATACAAAGGCTGAGATCAGAGAACTATTAAAGATAGAATCTCAACTTCGTAATGTAACTGAGGAGATGGCACAAATTTGGTTATTAGGTGTATCAGATGTTGAAAAAGATTGGGATGGATATATTGAAAGATTAAATGATATTGGACTTCAAAGATCTAAAGAGATACAACAAACAGCATATGATAGATTTATGAAGGAAGATTAATTCTATAATTAAAACGTGGAGGAAGTAATGGGGACTAATAAAAAACTTTTAATTTTATCACTATTGATTGTTGGAAGTAATTTAGTATATAGTGCTAGTGAGTTAGACAAATATGATGGAAAAACACAATCAGTAAATGGTGGAAAAGAATATGAGAATAATATAGAACAAACTATAAATAGTGGAAAATGGTTACATATAACAGATGGAAAAGTAACAAACAATGAAACAGGAAAAATAGTTGTTACAGGAAGTGGACCAATAGCCCAATTTGCAGGAGAAAAAGCTGAATTTCTAAATAAGGGAAATATTGAAGTTCAAAATGGAAAAGGATTTTATAATGGAAATGGAACTCTTATAAATGATGGGACTATAACTGTAAAAAAAGGGATTGGAGTTCAATTAAAAGGAGAAAAGGCAACTTTTAAAAATAATAAAACTTTAAATGTAATTGGAGGAAATGGAGCAGAAATAGCACAAGGAAATGGGGATAATACAGGAGAAATAAATGTATCAGGGGGAAATGGAATATATTTCAATGGTATTGATTCAGGTAAAAAGGGAGAATTTATTAACGAAGGGACAATAAATGTATCAGGAGGAAATGGAGTTAATTTTGGAAAAGTAGAAGGAGAAGCTATTTTTACTAATAAAAATACTATAAATGTAACTGGTGGAGCAGGAGCAAATGTAGGAAAAGGAAACTTTACTAATGAAGGAACAATAAATGTCTCAGGAGGAAAAGGGTTATATATAACAGGAGGAAAAGTAACTAATCAAAGTAATATTGTAGTAAATTCTGGAACAGGATTACAAATAAAAAATAGTACAAAAGGAGAAGTTATAAACTCTGGAAATATATTAATAAAAGGTGGAACAGGAATAGATCTTGCAGGAGGAAATTTTACTAATAGTGGAATTATAGATGCAGGAATTAATGGAGTTGCTATAAAATCATCAACAGGAACAAATAATACATTGTTTATAAAAAGTGGAAATAAAATAATTGGAACTGTTAAAGGAAGTACAGGAGTAGATGTTTTAGCTGTAGAAGGTGGAAGTACATATGAGAATTTAGCTATAACAGGTTATGATAAAATTGTTTCTTTAAAAAATGAAAACTCAACAGATGATGCAATAATATCAAATTCAAATATATCTTTAGGATTTAATCAAGGAACAGATAATTATATTAATGGAAATAAAAAGTTAAACGGAGATAAAACAGGGCTAACAATAAAAAATTCCAACCTTGTAGTAGATTTAACTAATAAAACTGAAGGATCTTCATTAGTAGATACAGGAGATGGAAAATTAACATTAGATGGAAATATGAAAATAGCATTTAATGGAAGTAATGGAGAAAAGGAATTTAATATTAGTGAAATTTTAGGAGATGAAATTGAAGCAGATAGTGCAAATTTTGAATCTTCAGCAATGTGGAATTATATAACAAATGAAAATGGAGATCTTATAGCTAAGAAAAAAAGCTATAGTGAAACTGTAGGCAAATCTCAGCTAGAAGATTTTGGAAAAGTTCTAGAACAAAATGAAAATATAGGTGGAGATTTTGGAAAAGGATTGACACTATTAGGTTTATTAGATGCTTCACAATTTACAGATGCTATGACTCAACTATCTGGAGGAGTTCATGGATATACAGTTGATTTTGCTGCAATTAACTCAAGAACTTTATCAAATATAATAAAAAATAGAGAGTTAAATAAAGACAGATTAAGAGATAAAGCTTTAAATTCATATGATCAAGAGGTAGCTTATATAAATAATAACCATAAAATAGGTGGATTAATGAATGTTGATTATAATGAAGATGGAGTTTTAGGAATAACTGAAAAACAAATTATGCCTAATGGAAAACTTGGGTTAGTTTATGGAGGAGCAAAGGGAAAAGCAAAATTTGAAAATGGAAAACATGGTAAAGCTAATATGGATAATCTATATTTAGGTGGATACTATGCTTATGATTTTACAGATAATCTTACTTTAGTTTCAAATGCAAATTTTGTTTACTCTCATACTAATGTTACAAGAAATATAAAATTTGCAAAGGACAATCAATATTTAAATTATTCATATGATTCAACTTATCCAGTATTTGGAGTTGGTGGAGGAGCAACTTTATACTATACTCCATATGATAGTTCTAATAATAGTGTAACTTTATATGGTGGAATTGATTGGATTAAGATAGTTCAAGGAAATATTAATGAAAACTCTGATATGAAAGAGGAGAAAAATAATCAAAATCTAACTATAAAAAATATTCCAGTAGATGAACAAATGTATGATTCAGTAGTACCACATATTGGATTATCATTAGCAAATAATGGATATATTTTTAATAGAAAATATAGATTAGGTGTAAATGTAGATTATGAAACAGAACTAGGAAATATAAAAAATGGTAAAAAATTAAAATTATCAGCTTTAAGTACACCACATAGAGTGGAAACAGCAGAGAGAGAAAATATAGTTTCTTACTCATTAAATGGAGCTTTAGATCTAACAGAAGATTTTACAATCTATGGAAACTATACAAAAGCTGATTCTGATGAATATGATGCAGAAAGAGTAGAAGCAGGATTTAAGTATAAGATGGATAGAATGTCTGATCTCTTTGTTACAAGTCCACTTCTTGGAAATATAGAAAATAGTAAATCATATTCTAGAAGATGGACAGGAGTAGCTAGTTTTATTCTTGATGGAGAAGATGATAGTGATAGATCTTATTATACAGAACCAATTATGGGAGAAGAACATTCAAGAGGAGATTATGCTACATCTTTAAAATTAAAACCTAAATTTACTTTAAGTTTAAAAGATAGAGATACAAAATGGTCTTATTATTTTGAAACTTACTATATGAGTAATGGTATGGGAATTGATTTAGATAAAAATGAGAGAAGAAAAAGTGAAACAAGACTTCATGGAGAAGCTAGATGGTCTGATCAATACTCAAAGGGTAGATATGGATTTAATATAGGATATAGAAATGAAACTTCATCAGCACCAACACTTTCAGTATATGTAGGAGCAGACAGATTAAAAAGAGGAACACATCAATTTAGATTTACTCCTAACTTTACATATAATTTAGGAAATGGATTTGTATTTGGAGGTTCTACAACTGGAATTATAGCTTATGATTATGAGGGATACAGAAAAGGACAAACAGATTTTGAATTAGAAAATGAGTATGGAATCACTTATAATGGACTTATGCCAAGATGGAGATTTAATGTAAATTACTTTAGAGAGGAAACTTGGTATGATAATGACTTTAGAAAACCTAGTAGAGTAAAAAATAACACTACAGGAGTTTATGAATATATTGATGTTGAAGGAGATAGAAGATATCAATCAAATCAATTAAGACCTAGAATTACATATTTCTTTGGAAATGGTGGAAGAGTTGAATTAAGTGCAAGAATACCATTAGGAAATGGATATTGGTATACTTCAGATGATCATGGAAAGAAAACAGCAGAAAAATATGAAACTAGATATGGAGTAAAATATTATCAACCAATAGCACCAGGATTAACAGGAATGATAGGTGGAGAGATTTTAACTATAAAAACTAAAAATACAGACCATGGTAATAGTAACTATGGAAAAGAGACAAGAGATTACTCTATAAGACCAACAATTGGAATTTCTTATAACTTTTAATTAGGAGGAAGAAAATGAAAAAAATATTAACATTTATTTTAATGATGATTATGGTAGTTACTACTTTCTCTAAAGAAGTTAGTAAGAGTGCCAATGATTATGAAAAGATAAGAGTAAAATGGGGAGAGTTTTTAACTGGAGTAACTTCAGAAGATGATTTATCATCTTCTGAAGTACAAAAGGTAATTCATACCAATGAGAAAAATAGTGAGAAATCATATACACAAATTAATAAAGAGGAAAACAAAAGATATTTTCTTGATGAAAAAGAGGATATGAAAAGTGGTATTCAAATATTAAATAGCTATAATGCTATAAAAAATATTGCAAAGGGGTATGCTACTAGAGGTACAAAATTTTATAAAAATGAAGAGGTAAAAAATCAAATAATAGCTGGAATGGATTGGCTATATGATAATGCTTACCATGAAGGACTTCCAGAGATTGGAAACTGGTGGCACTGGGAACTTGGAATACCTAAAGCAGTAAATGATATTCTTATTTTAATGAATGGAGATATTCCAAAAGAGAAAGTGGAAAAATATTTAGGAGCAACAAAATTTTTCCAACCAGATGCAAGATATAGTGGAGCAGGAGCAACAGCTTCATACTCATCTACACCAGATAAGAGGGTATCAACTGGAGGAAACAGAACAGATACAGCTATGATATCTTTTTTAAGAGGAGTTCTTTTAGAGGATAAAGTTGAAGTTAAAAATGCTTTAGAAGCAGTTACAGAAGTTGGAGAGTATGCAACTAAAGGTGATGGATTCTATAAAGATGGTTCATTTATTCAACATAATAATGTAGCTTACAATGGAACATACGCCTCAGTATTATTTAATGGACTAGGTGGAATACTTTATCTAGTAAAGGATACAGAATTTGAGATAAAAAGTAAAAAATTGGATAATATTTATGAAGCTATTTTAAATGGATATGGATATCTGTTTATAAATGGAGGAATGAATGATTCAGTTAGTGGAAGAGCGATATCAAGAAATAAGACAAGTGATCTTTCACGTGGAAGAGATGTAATCAACTCTTTAGCAATGTTGTCAGAAGGGGCAAGTGATGAGTATAGAGTTAGATTACAAGAGTTAATAAAAACAAATATTTTCTCTAACAATTCATTTAATATTTTAGAGATGTCAGGTAATAGAACTATACTTGGTATTCTTAGAGATATAGTTGAAGATGAAAGTATAAAAACTAGAAATATTGTGGGAAATAAGATGTTCCACTCTATGGATAGAGCTATAAGTAAAAATAAGAATGGTGGAGCAGTTGCTCTATCAATGCACTCTTCAAAAATAGCTAATTTTGAAACAATGAATGGTGAAAATCTTAAAGGGTGGTTTACAGGTGATGGAATGACATATATTTATGGAAATGATTCAAGTGCATATACTGAATTTTGGCCAACTGTGGATATGTATCATCTACCTGGAGTAACAAATAGCTTAAAAGTTAGAGGAGATAGATCAGGGGAAAGAAGAGGGATTACTACACCAAAAGCTTGGGTTGGTGGAGTAAATAACGGAGAAACTTTTGCAGGAATGGATATGCTTTCATGGAATAAAGCATTAAAAGTAAAAAAATCTTATCTATTTACAGAAGATGGAGTTGTTGCTGTATATGGAGATTCACTTTCATCTAATGAAGGGGAGATTCATACAACAATAGATAACAGAATTTTAAAAAGTGGAAAATTAATGGTAAATGGTAAGGAGATAACAGAATCAACAGTTATAGAAAATCCTAAAGATATGACTATAATGTTTGTAGGAAACTATCCTGAAGAAACTATTGGATATAGAATAATAGATGCTCCAAAAGTAGAAATTAAATTTGAAGAAAGAAAAGGAGATTGGAAATCTATTGGTGGTACAGACAGTAAAGAGATAGTTAAAAAATATATTACTATCTATATAAATCATGGTAAAAATCCAAAAGATCAAAAATTCAGTTATCTAATTTTCCCAATGTTTAAAGAGGAAGAAGTTAAAAATTATAATTTAAACTCATTGAAATTAATTCAAAGCGACGAAAAAATTCATGCTGTTGAAGATAATGAAAATAGAGTAGTCAGAATAAATTTCTGGAAAGATCTTCCAGTTAAATTTAGAAATATTAGATCTTTCTCAACTGCATCAATGATTGTAAAAGAGAATAACAATGGGCTTTTAATTGCAGTAAGTGAACCAACTCAATTGATGAAAAAGAATTCAACTTTTGAGATAGAGGGTACATATGAATTAGAAGAAAGCAGTAGTAAAGATATAAAAGTAACAAATAGAAATAATCTAACAAGAATAGAAATAGATTTAAGAAACAATGGAGCAACAGAAACAATAAAATTAAAAAAAGTTAAATAAATATTATGGAGGTTAAAATGGAATTAACTAAAGAAACAAGAGAAAAATTTTCACAAGATGTAGAGCTATCTAAGGAAACATTATATAGTGCATTACATGAAGCATTAACAAAAATAGATAGAAATGCAAGAACATTTATAAACACTTTCCCAAGACCAGCAAGTACAGATTATGTATATCCTGGAATCTTAAATGCAGGAGAATGGGATGACTGGACAAGTGGATTCTGGACAGGAATATTATGGTTAGCTTATGAAGTTACAGGAGAAAAGAGATATAGAAAAGTAGCATCTTTCCAAACAAAAAGCTATGATGAAAGAATTACAAATAAAGTTGCAGTAAACCATCACGACTTAGGATTCTTATATACTCCATCAGTTGTAGCTGATTACAAAATTACAGGAAGCAACCTTGCAAAAGAAGCTGGAATTAAAGCTGCAACTCACTTAATGGGAAGATTTAAAGAGAAAGGACAATTTATTCAAGCTTGGGGAGAATTAGATGACCCTACAGCATATAGATTAATAATAGATTGTAACCTAAATGTACCTCTATTATTCTGGGCAACAGAAGCAACTGGAGATCCTAAATTTAGAGAGATAGCAACTAAACATATAAATACAGCAGCAAGTGTAGTATTAAGAGAGGACAGCTCAACTCATCACACTTATTACTTCGACCCAGAAACAGGAAAACCAGTTAAAGGAGTTACAGCACAAGGTGCATCAGATAACTCAGCATGGGCAAGAGGACAAGCATGGGGAGTATATGGATTCCCTCTAGCATATAGCTATTTAAAAGATGAGAAATTTATAGATCTTTATAAAAGAGTAACAAACTACTTCTTAAATCACTTACCAGCTGATGATGTATGTTATTGGGATTTAAGTTTCGATGATCTTTCTGGAGAAGAAAAAGATAGTTCAGCAGCAGCAATAGCAGTTTGTGGAATGTTAGAAATGGATAAATATCTTCCAGATTCAGATCCAGACAAAAAAATCTATCAAAATGCAGTTAAGAGAATAATGAACTCATTAATTAAAAACTACTCAACAAAAGATATGGAAAGATGTAATGGACTTCTTAAAGAAGCTGTTTACAGTAAACCACATGGAATTGGTGTAGAAGAGTGTTGTATATGGGGAGATTACTTCTATATGGAAGCTCTTGTAAGAATAATGAAACCAGAATGGAAAAAATACTGGTAATATAAAAAAATACTAATAAAAAAACTCTAAGGTATAAATTAACTTTTATACTTTAGAGTTTTTATTTTAAAAATCTCTTTGAAAATGTTATAATTAAATTAATTGATAAGATTGGGGGAGAGAAGGATATTAGTGAATATAAATGAAAGAATAAAAATAAAATTAGAAAATAGAACTAATAGAATAATATGTTTTATATTAATTATAATAATTTTAATTTTAAGTAGTTATAGAACTTATATTATTTTTAAAGCCAAAGAGAGAGATGAAAGTTTAAGAGTAGAAGAGATTTATAAAAGTATAGATAAAAAATTTACTTTTTTAAATATGACAATATATGATTTTAAAACTAGCAAGGAGTTTAATGATTATTTTTTTAGAAAAAATAAGTTACACAATAAGCAATATAAAAAATTAAAACTTTTTGATGAGTTAAAAAAGACAAATACTATTTATGGTATTATAGGTTGTAGTATCAATATTATTGATGGAAATGAAAATATTGTTTTTACTTCAACAGGAACAATAGATAAAATTGAATATTTGAAAGGTTTTTCAAAATTTTTAAATGATGAAAATAGAAAAAGAGTTATTCTAAAAGATAAAGAAAAGATAAATATTATTTTTAAAGATGACAATCTTTTTGATAGAGATGATATTTTTTGGATAGCTTCATTAAATGAAAATGACTTCTTTTCAGAGATAAAATTAGAGTTAGATAATTGGTATATAACTAATAAAGATAAACTTATTAATTTAGGAGATAGCAAAAAAAAATTAAGTCTTAGTGATATTGAAAAGAAAAGAAGAGCAAAAATCTTTATAATCCCATATTTTTATGAAAAAATAATCTATATACCACCTAGAATAAGTGTTGAATCTATTTTCTTAAATGAAGTATTAAAAATAACATTTATTTTTGCAGTTTTATTTTTATTAGGAAATCTAATAAAATATTTTGTAGTAAAACCTATAAAAAAACTTGCAATAAATTTGGGATATATGAGTGATACCAATGAAAAAGAGTTGGATTATATAGAGCATAAGATACAGGAGATAAATTTAAAAAACAGAGATTTAGAGTATAAAATAAGTGATATGAGAGTATATCAAAGAAGAAAAAAGATAAAAGATTATTTAATAGGGCTTACAGAAAAATTGGGAATAGTTGCCTTGGAAGATGCTAAAATTTTAAAAATAAAAAAATATAGGGTAATTATAATGGAGATATTTGATATTGATTCAGTGGATAATATTTTCAATAAGTTTAATCTATCTAAAGAGCTAATGATGAAATATTTTTCAGAAGATGTTTTATGTGAAGAGATAGATATAGATTACAAAAGTATAGCTTTTGTTTTAGAAGATATTTTTACAACAGAGGAGTTACAAGAGATATTTAACTGTATAGTAACTCATATAGAGAGAAATTACTCTTTAAGATTTACTGCTGCTATAACTAAAAGTTATAGTGAGATGGAAGAACTTCCTCAAGCATATAGAGCAGCTAAAAAACTATTGGATTATAAGTTTGTATTTAAAGAGAAAAAAGTTATTTTTGAAGAGTTGATAGATGAAGAAAATATGAATAAATACTATTATCCAATAGAATTAGAAGCAAAATTGATTTTAAGAACATTAAGTTCAAATGAATTAAGTGTAAGAAGAACATTAGATGAGATATTTGATAGTAAAAATAGTAAAGAGATAGATAAGAAATATCTAAAAGAGTTTACAGGACTTTTGTATAATACCTTAGGACGTATATTTATTCAATTAAAAGAGATGAACAAGGATATTGATATAAAAATTTTTAATGCTGAAGAGATTTTACAACTAAGTGAATTGGAAAAAATTAGAGAGAAATTTGAAGAGAAGATTTTAGAAATTTGTAAATATACAAAGGTAAAAGAAAGTAGTGACAATGAAAGCATTAAGATAAAAATAGAAAAGTTCTTAGAAGAAAATTATATGGTAGATATTTCCCTTGATAATTTAGCTGATTATTTAGGACACTCTTTTAAATATACAAGTGTATTGTTTAAAAAGGTTATGGGGGATAATTTTAAAAACTATCTCAATATTTATAGATTAGAAAAAGCTAAAGAGTTTATGGAGTATAATAAAGATCTTAAAATAAAAGAGTTAGCTGAATTAGTAGGTTATAATAGTTCTAATACTTTTATAAGAATTTTTAGAAAATATGAGGGTGTTTCTCCAGGAAAATATTTTGGAATAGGAGAGCATGAAGAATAGAAAAAAGAAAACTTTCTCGTGATAGAGAAAGTTTTTTTATGTTCTATTTTGATAAAGTAAAATAGTAATACTAATTAATTCTAACTTTATTATAAAGTGTAGTGTACTAAAATAGATATAAAGTTATTATAATAAATCTTATCATAAAAAAATCATTGACTTATTGTATAAAATAATATATTATACTTGTATACAAGTATGCAGAATTGATTCGACAGATAATAATTTAATTGTAGGAGGAATATCATGCAAGAATTTATGAACAAAGACTTTTTATTGAAAAACGATATCAGTAAAGAACTATATCATGAATATGCTGAAAAAATGCCTATCTTTGATTTTCATTGTCATTTAAGCCCAAAAGAGATTGCTGAAAATAAAAGTTATGATAATCTTACTCAAATATGGCTATATGGAGACCACTATAAATGGAGAGCAATGCGTTCTAATGGTGTAGATGAAAAATATGTAACAGGAGATGCAAGTGACTACGATAAGTTTTTAGCTTTTGTAGATACTATGGAATATGCTTATGGAAATCCACTATTCCACTGGTCACACTTAGAATTAAAAAGATTCTTTGGAATAGAAGAGGTATTAAATAGAAAGAATGCTGAAGTTATTTGGAATAAAGCTAATGAACTTTTAAAAACAGAAAACTTTAGAGCAAAAGCACTTATAAAAAATGCTAATGTAAAAGCTCTATGTACAACAGATGATCCAATAGATACTCTTGAGTATCATGAAATCATAGCTCAAGATAAAGAGTTTGGAGTAAAAGTTCTACCAACATTTAGACCAGATAAAGCTATCTTTATAGAGAGAGCAGAATATCTTCAATGGCTTGAAAAACTTGAAAAAGTTTCAGAGGTAAAAATAGATAGTTTTGCATCTTTAATGGAAGCTATGGAAAAAAGAGTTGAGTTCTTTGTGTCAAAAGGATGTGTAGTTACAGATCACAGTATCGAAGTTCCATTCTTTAAACTAGCTACTGATGAAGAGGTAGAAAGAATATTTAAAAAAGCTCTTGCAAAAGAGGAATTAACTGTTGAAGAAGTTGAAGCATATAAAACAGCTTTAATAATCAATCTTGGAAGAGTATATAATAAATATAATTTAGCAATGCAAATCCATGTTGGAGCATTGAGAAATAATAACTCAAGAATGTTTAATAAATTAGGTGGAGATATTGGTTTTGATTCAATTGGAGATTATAACTATGCAAGATGTATCTCTGGATTATTAAATGAATTAGATAAAACAGAAGAGTTACCAAAAACAATTCTTTACTGTTTAAATCCTAATGACAATGAGATGTTTGGAACTATGATAGGAAACTTCCAAGATGGAAAAATTCCTGGAAAGATTCAATTTGGATCTGGTTGGTGGTTCAATGATCAAAAAGATGGAATGATCAGACAGATGACAGCTCTTTCAAACTTAGGATTATTAAGAAGATTTGTAGGAATGCTTACAGATTCAAGAAGTTTCCTTTCATACACAAGACATGAGTATTTCAGAAGAATCATGTGTAACCTAGTAGGAACTTGGGTAGAAGAGGGAGAGATTCCTTATGATAGAGAGATCTTAGAACCTATGATTAAGGAAATTTGTTTTAACAATGCAAAAAATTATTTTAATTTAGATATATAACCAAAAGAGTTTAAGGAGGGAAAAATATGAAACTATCATTTAGATGGTATGGAGATTCAGATCCAGTAAGTCTTCAATACATAAGACAAATACCTAAAATGCACAGTATTGTTACAGCTGTATATGATGTACCAGTTGGACAAGAGTGGGACATGGACAGAATAAACACTTTAAAAGCTAAAGTTGAAAATGCAGGACTTCACTTTGACGTTATTGAAAGTGTACCAGTACATGAAGATATTAAATTAGGACTACCTACAAGAGAACTTTACATTGAAAACTATAAAAAGAACATAAGAAACCTAGCAAAAGCAGGAGTAAAAGTAATTTGTTACAACTTTATGCCAGTATTTGACTGGACTAGATCTCAACTAGATAAAGAGCTAGAAGATGGATCAACAGCTCTAGTTTACTACAAAGATCAAGTTGACAAATTAGATCCTTTAAACAGCAACCTATCACTACCAGGATGGGACTCAAGCTACACTAAAGAAGAGATGGCTGAATTATTCAGACAATATAAAGAGATAGGAGAAGAGGGACTTTGGTCTAACCTAGAATATTTCTTAAAAGAAATTATTCCAGTAGCTGAAGAGTGTGATATCAAAATGGCTATCCACCCTGACGATCCACCTTGGCCAATATTTGGTCTACCAAGAATCATAACTAATGAAGCAAACTTAGATAGATTCTTAAAATTAGTAGATAGCAAATACAATGGACTTACACTTTGTACAGGATCACTTGGAAGTGGAAGTTTCAATGATATGGTTAAATTAGTAGATAAATATAGTGCAATGGGAAGAATTCACTTTATGCACGTAAGAAACGTAAAACTTCTTGAAGATGGAGTAAGTTTTGAAGAGTCAGCACACTGTGCATCTTGTGGATCATTAGATATAGTTGGAATTATGAAAGCATTACACAAAAATAATTTTGATGGATATTTAAGACCAGACCACGGAAGAATGATTTGGGGAGAAACTGGAAAACCAGGATATGGACTATATGACAGAGCTCTAGGAGCAAGTTATATTACTGGAATTTGGGATACTCTTGAGAAATTAAAATAGTATTTTACTAGGAGGAGTTAAAATGAAATTATGTTTAAAAGAGTTAAATAATATAGAAACTTCTTTAAAAGGTATAGTAAAAACTCCTATGTATGATATAGAAAAAATCAAAGAAAATACAAACAAGGCACCAAAATGGTTACATTTTGGTGCTGGTAATATTTTCAGAGCATACATAGGAAAAATGGCACAAAATCTTTTAAATAAAGGACTAGAAGATACAGGAATAATTGTAGCTGAAAGTTTTGATGAAGAGATAATAGATAAAGTATATACTCCATATGATAATCTAACAATGTTAGTAACTTTATTTAAAAATGGAGAATTTGAAAATGAAATTATAGGAAGTATTGTAGATAGTGTAAAAATTAGTAGTGAAAAAGCAAAATTAATGGATATAGCTATCGCTCCATCTCTTCAAATGATAAGTTTTACAATCACAGAAAAAGGATACAACTTAAAAGCACCTAATGGAGAGTTTTTCAAAGTTATACAAGAGGATTTTGAAAATGGTCCTGAAAATGCTAAACATGTAATGAGTATTCTTACATCACTTTTATATGCTAGATTTAAAAATGGAAAAACACCTATTAGTATTGTAAGTATGGATAACTGTGCAGGTAACGGAGATAGAATAAGAGCAGCAGTAATAGAGATAGCAAATCAATGGATAGCTAAAAACTTTGTAGAAGGGGAGTTTTTAGATTATGTATCTAATGATTCAGTAGTAGCATTTCCAGTATCTATGATAGACAAAATTACTCCAAGACCAGCAGAAGTAATTGAAAAACATTTAGAAGAGCTAGGATTTGAAAATATGGATATAGTTGTAACTGAAAAAAATAGTTTTACAGCTCCATTTGTAAATGCTGAAGCTCCACAATATTTTGTAGTAGAAGATAAATTCCCAAATGGAAAACCAAAAATAGAGTTATCAGAGGCTGGAGTATATGTTACTGATAGAGAAACTGTTGAAAAAACAGAGAGAATGAAAGTAACTACTTGCTTAAATCCTCTACATACAACATTAGCAGTGTATGGATGCCTATTTAACTATAAGACTATCTACGAAACTGTAAATGATTCTCTTTTAAATAAATTAATAAAAAATATTGGATATAATGAAGCTCTTCCAGTTGTTGAGAATCCTGGAATCTTAGATCCAAAAGCTTTTATAGATGAAGTAGTAAATGAGAGATTCCCAAATCCATTTATTCCAGATCAACCTGAGAGAATAGCAACAGATACTTCTCAAAAAGTTGGAATAAGATTTGGAGAAACAATTAAATCTTACTTAAATAGCAAAGATTTAGATGTAAAAACTCTAAAATATATTCCAATGGTATATGCTGGATGGTTCAGATATCTTATGGGATTAGATGACAATGGAAATGAAAGATCTATAAGTAGTGATCCAATGTTAGAGATGTTAAAAGAAAGCATTTCTGGAATAGAGTTTGGAAAACCAGAAACTTATAATGGACAATTAAAAGAAGTATTAAAAAATAAAATGATATTTGGAGTAGACTTAGAAGAAGTTGGATTATCAGATCTAATTGAAAAATATTTTGTTGAAATGTTAGCTGGTAAAGATGCAGTTAAAAACACATTAAAAAAATATTTAGCAGACTAGATAATAAATTTATTAGGGGAGGACTTAATGAAAAAGGTATTTAAAATATTTTTAAGCACAATTCTTACATTAGGAACACTATTAATATTTACATCTTGTGGAAAAAGTGACAGTAAAACAATAATAAGAGTATCTCACAACCAAGCTGCAGATCACCCTACAAATATAGGACTTTTAGCTTTTGAAGAATTTATTGAAAGTAAATTAGGAGATAAATATGATGTACAAATATTCCCTAACGAACTTTTAGGTTCACAAGTAAATACAGTTGAACTTACACAAACAGGGGCAATAAACTTTACAGTAGCAAGTAACGCTATTCTTGAAAGTTTTGATAATATCTATCAAATATTTAACCTACCATATTTATTCAATAGTCCAGAGCACTATCATGCAGTAATGGATAACAAAGAGTTAATTAAACCAATATTTACTTCAACAGAAAAATCTGGATTTGAAGCAGTAGCATGGCTAGATGCAGGAACAAGAAACTTTTATACTGTAAAAAAACCAATAAGAACACCAGATGATCTAAAAGGGTTAAAAATTAGAGTACAACAATCAGCATCAAATATTAGAATGATGGAATTATTTGGTGGAGCAGCAACTCCAATGGGATTCGGAGAAGTTTATACAGCTTTACAACAAAGTGTTATTGATGGAGCTGAAAATAATGAGCTTGCTTTAACAAGTAATAAACATGGGGAAGTTTGTAAATATTATTCATATAATATGCACCAAATGGTACCAGATATTGTAATAGGAAACTTAAGATTCTTAAATAGTTTATCTCCAGAAGAGAGAGCTATATTTGATGAAGGATTTGATATTATATCAAAAGTTCAAAGAGAAGCTTGGGGAGAATCAGTTGATAAAGCTATTCAACAAGCTAAAGAGATGAATGTTGAATTTATCTATCCAGATGTTTTAGCTTTCCAAGAGAGAGTTCTTCCTCTTCATGATGAAGTATTAGCAGCAACTCCTAAATTAAAACCAATTTATGATAAGATTCAAGAGATTGGAAAAGAGATAAAAGGAGGTAAAAACTAATGGAAGGAATAAGAAAAGGTTTAGATAAACTTATTTTATTTATATGTGTTGTTCTTTTTATGTTAATGACTGTAGTAGGAACTTATCAAATTTTAGTAAGATATGTATTTAAATCTCCAAGTACAATATCTGAGGAATTAATATCTTATTCATTTGCATGGATGTCAATGTTTGCAGCATCATATATCTTTGGAAAAAGAGATCATATGCGTATGGTATTCTTTATTGAAAAGTTTACTAAAAATGCTCAAAAAACAGTTGCAATAATTACAGAAATAGTAATTCTATTATTTGCACTAGGAGTATTAGTAGGTGGAGGAAGCTATATAACTTCATTGAGTATGACTCAAATGACTCCAGCTCTAAAAATTTCAATGGGATATATCTACCTAGTTATCCCAGTATGTGGAATTATGACATCTATATACAGTGTTCTTAATATTGTTGATTTAATGAAAAATTCAAAGGAGGCATAGGAATATGGTATTAACTACAGCATTAATTATGTTTAGTGTTTTAATAGTAACACTTCTTCTTGGATTTCCAATTGCAATAAGTATTGGATTATCATCAATACTTGCAATACTTCCATCATTAGCATTAGATAATACTCTTGTAACAGGGGCACAAAGAATATTCTCAGGAATTTCAAACTTTACATTAATAGCTATTCCATTTTTCATTTTAGCAGGAAATATTATGAACCAAGGTGGTATAGCGAAAAAAGTTGTAGCATTTGCTCAATCTTTAACAGGTAGAGTTCCAGGATCTTTAATGCAAACTAACGTATTAGCTAATATGATGTTTGGAGCTATTTCAGGATCTTCAGTAGCAGCTTGTGCAGCTATGGGAGGAATCTTATTACCAATGGAGGAAGAAGAGGGATATGATAAAAAATTAGGTGCAACAGTTAACATTGCAACTGCACCAACAGGATTACTTATACCACCTTCAAACTCATTGATTGTATACTCTCTTGTAAGTGGAGGAACATCAGTAGCAGCTCTATTTATGGCAGGATATATTCCTGGAATTTTATGGGGTGTAGGTTGTATGATTTTAACTTTCTTCCTTGCTAAAAGTAGAGGAATGAAAGGTAAGGCAGGAGTTAAATTTAAAGTTATAGTATCAACTTTCTTAGATGCTCTTCCATCATTAGCTTTAATAGTAATTGTTATTGGAGGAATTATTAGGGGAATATTCACACCAACAGAAGGATCAGTTGTTGCAGTTGTTTATACTCTTCTATTATCAATGATTTTCTACAGAACAATAGATTTTAAAGGATTAATTAAGATATTTGAAGAAAGTGCAAAAATGACAGGAGTAATTGTATTCCTAATTGGAGTATCAACTATCATGTCATGGGTAATGGCATTTACAGGTGTACCTCAAGCAATCTCTAGTTTAATCTTAGGAATAACTGAAAATAAATTTATAATTCTATTATTAATGAACCTATTATTACTATTCATAGGAACATTTATGGACGTAACACCAGCTATATTGATATTTACTCCAATCTTCCTTCCAATAGTAAAATCTTTCGGAATGAGCCCTATTCACTTTGGAATTATAATTGTATTTAACCTATGTATAGGAAATATTACTCCACCAGTTGGAAATACACTATTTGTTGGAGTTAAAGTTGGAAACTTGAAAATAGAAGATGTTATGGGAGAACTAATTAAGTACTATGCAGTAATAATACTTGTTCTAATGTTAGTAACATATATTCCGCAACTTTCAATGTATCTACCTATGCTAAGTGGACTAGCTAAATAAAAGTGCTAATATATAAATAAAAAACTGTGCAAATCAATTAATTTTGATAAGCACAGTTTTATTTTTATTTATTTACAGTTTCATCAATAATCTTTTTAGTTAAATCAGGGAAGTTTCCAATAACAATATCAATCTCTTTTGCTATCATATCTCTAATATCCTCTTCTTTATTAACTGTCCAAGTATTGATCTCAATTCCTAAAGTTTTAAGTTCCTTTACTATTTTAGGTGTCAACATAGCAAAGTGTGGATGGTAACATTCAACACAGTAATTTTTAATATATTTGCTAGGGTTAAGGATCCAAGTTTCAGTAAGGAATCCACATTTGATACGAGGAGCTATAGCTTTCATTCTCAGTACACTATAATGGTTAAAGCTTGAAATAATAACTCTATCTTCAAGTTGAAACTCTTTAATTAAGTTATAAACTTTTTCTTCTATACCTTGATACTCGTTGATACCTGTTTTTAATTCAATATTAGTTATAATATTTGTATCTTTAATAAGATTAAAATACTCTCTTAAAGTAGGTATTTTATTAAATCCAAATTGTCCAGTGTAGATGTATGAAGCATCAAATTTTTCTAACTCTTCATAAGTATAATCTACAACTAATCCCTTTCCATTAGTTGTACGATCAATAGTTTCATCATGGATAATAACTATCTCTCCATCTTTTGTTAATTGAACATCTAATTCAATTCCATCAGCTTGAGCTTCAATAGCCTTTTCAAATGCCAATAGAGTATTTTCAGGATATTTTCCACTAAAACCTCTATGAGCAAAATTTTTAGTCATAAGATCACCTGTTTAAATTAAATTTATTATAATTATAGAGTAATATTTTCCTCTGTGTCAATATCAAAGAAATGAGCCTTTTCCATATTGAAATAGAAACTACCAGTTCCACCATATGCTAGTCCTAAACTTTTTCTACTTTCTATTCTTGAAGTAAAATCATTTCCATCTATTGAGAAATGAAGGAATTCCTCATTTCCCATATATTCTACAACATTTACATTACCATTGATAAAATTATTTTTATCTCCCTCAGGATTAGTTAAGCTATTTCCAATATTTTCAGGTCTTATTCCTAAAGTAACTTTTTTACCTATATGGCTTTTTACCTTTTCTCTCATCTCTTTTGGAAGTACTATATGCTTATTTTCTCCAAAAGTAAATACAGTTTCATTTTCAGTTTTTTCCAATGTTCCCACAACAAAATTCATTGCTGGAGATCCTATGAATCCTGCTACGAATTTGTTTGCTGGTTTGTGATATAGATTTAATGGAGTATCTACTTGCATTATCTTTCCATAGTTTAATACACAGATTCTATCTCCCATTGTCATTGCTTCTACTTGGTCATGTGTTACATAGATCATTGTTGCTGTTTGTCCTTCAGCTTTTAGTTGTTTATGTAGTTGAGTTATCTTAACTCTCATTGATACTCTTAATTTCGCATCTAAGTTTGATAGTGGTTCATCAAATAGGAATACATCAGGTTTTCTTACTATTGCTCTTCCTACTGCTACCCTTTGTCTTTGCCCTCCAGACATCTCTTTTGGTTTTCTATCTAATAGTTGAGTTATCTCTAACTTTTCCGCTGCCTCTCTAACTCTTTTATCAATCTCATCTTTTGGAGTTTTAGCCATCTTTAATCCAAATGCCATATTGTCATAAACTGTCATATGAGGATATAGAGCATAGTTTTGGAAAACCATTGCAATACCTCTATCTTTTGGTGGAAGATCATTAACTAATTTATCTCCTATCCAGATTTCTCCCCCAGTGATCTCTTCAAGTCCAGCTACCATTCTAAGAGTAGTAGATTTAGCACAACCAGAAGGACCAACAAAAACCATAAACTCTCCATCGTTTATTTCTAAATCAATACCATGTACAGCTTTAAAGCCATTGGGGTATTGTTTTTCTACTTTTTTTAAAACTACCTTTGCCATTTTTCCTCCGAAACTTTGAACTATTTATTTATTCTATTATATCTTGAGATTATTCTATTTGAAGCTTTTGCTACATCATCAGCAGCTTTTTGTCCATCTTTACCTTCAGAAACAGCTTCCATAGTTTCAACCATTTTTTCTCTTACATCTGGGAATACACCAAGAATAGCACCTTGTGTAGCAGTATTTTTGTTAGTTGCTTTTAATTCGTCAACTACTATTTTAAATTGAGGCATTTTTTTCATCGTTTCTTGCATTAAAGGAGTATCATAAGATTCTTTGTTAACTGGGAAGTAACCTGTTTTAGATGACCAGAAAGCTTGAACATCTTTAGAAACAGCATATTTAACAAAATCCCATGCAGCATCTTCTTTAGCAGAATCTTCAGAATCAGTTATCCATAAAGAAGCTCCACCGATAACACTTCCATTAAATTTTCCACTTTCATTAGGAATAAAAGCAGCTCCTACTTCAAATTTAGAGTTTTGAATTATATTTGTAAGTCCAGCTGATGAATCTAAGTACATAGCTACTTTACCAGAGCTGAAAGCACTTCTAGTTGAATCCCATTCTCTACCATAGTTTATAGCTAATTTTTCTTTATTCATATTTTGCATCCAATTTAAGATAACAGATAATTGTTTTTCATAAGCTACTTTTGTAGGGTTGTTTCCATTTCTTCCATTTTCTTCATCTACATATAGAGTATTATCATTAGCTAATAGTTGCTCAATAAACCAAGCATAAGAGATTATAGAGAATCCATATCTATCAACAACGTTATTAGAGTTTTTCTTAACAAGTTTTCTTGAGAAATCCTCTACCTCTTTATAACTTGTAGGAGCTTTTTCAGGATCTAATCCAACCTCTTTAAATGCATCTTTATTGTAAAGTAAGATTGCAGTAGAAGAGTTAAAAGGCATAGAGTATAGTTTATCATTGATTCTATAATAGTTTAATAAAACATCTTCCAATTTATTCTCATCGAAGTTACTATCTTTTTCTATAAAATCACTCATAGGGATAATAGCTCCACTTCTATACATAAAAGATGTAGAGATATCATTCATTTGAACTAGATTAGGTGCTTCTTTTGTACCAGATACAGCTTTAAATTTTACAATTGCTTCCTCATAAGATCCTTGGAATATAGCATCTACATGTACTTTATCTTGAGAGTTGTTATAATCATTTACTATTTTTTCTAGTGTTTTTTGTCCTTCCCCAGACATTGCATGCCAGAATACAATGTTTTCCTTTGCAAAAGTTGAAATTGACATCATTGCTCCTAAAGATAATACTGCTAATTTTTTTAAATTCATTTTTTCCTCCTATAAACTTTTATATTTTTATTAATATTTTAATTTTTTACTCTTTTGTTGCTCCAGAAGTAAGTCCTTTTTGTAATTGTTTTTGTCCTAAGAATAGGATGATAAGAGATGGAATAATTACCAAGATAACCCCAGCCATCAATCTACCAAAGTTTGTTTCCTCTTCAGATTTTAACATCTTCAATCCAATTTGAATTGTACGTGATTCAGGTCTAGTTGAAACCATTAGAGGCCATAGATACATATTCCACATAGCTAGGAAAGAGTAGATTCCCCAAGTACTTAAAACTCCCTTTGATAGAGGCATAACAATCTTACTATATATAAAGAAGTGAGAGCATCCATCTATTTGAGCAGCTTCAATAAGTGATCTATTTAAAGTTTTAAATTGTTGTATCATTAAGAATGTACCAAGTCCATTAGCAAGAAATGGAAGAACAATAGCCAATCTAGTATTAATAAGTCCAGCCTTTAAGATTGTAATGTAGTTTGGAACGAATATAGCTTCCCAAGGGATAAACATAGATAGCATAACTACTAAGAATACCAATTTTTTATTTTTAAAATCTATAAAAACGATAGCATAAGCAGTCATACTACAGATTATAACTTGGCTCACCATTCCAGCTATTGATGTAATTAAGCTGTTTGTGAAGAATTTTCCCATAGGAAATATTTTAATAAGTTCTCTATAGTTTTTTAGATCTATTGAACTAGGAATTATTTTTCCAGTTACTATATCTATTGTAGGCATAAAACTTGCCAAAAGAGCATATATAAGTGGAAAAAATATTATAAATGATGAAACTAAAAGAAGAAAATATGTTAAGATATTATTTTTTTTCATTATTGATAATGCACCTTCTTTTCTAACTTAGATTTAAATAGCATAATAGCAATTATAATGATTAATAGGATTACCCCTTGTACACTAGCGTAATCAAATCTATAACTAGAGAAAGCTGTCTTATAGATGCTATATACTAAGAAGTTAGTAGCATTGTTAGGTCCTCCACCAGTTAATATATCCACTTGTCCGAAACCTTGGAAGGCTTTTAATGTAGTAGTTATAGTTAGATAAAAGATACTTGGACTCAATAGAGGAAGAGTTACTTTAAAAAGTTTATTAAAATAACTAGCTCCATCAATAGCACAACTTTCATCAATATCAGTACTTATATTTTGAAGTCCAGCTGTAAGAACTAAGAATCCAAAACCAATATTCATCCAAATTGTTGAGATAGCAACGGTTATTAAAGCATACTTTGAGTCAGTTAGCCAGTTTAAAGGAACACCACCAAAGAACTTAATAATTTCATTGATTACTCCTAAGCTAGGATGAAACATAAATAGAACTATTGATGCAGAGGCAGAGATTGAAACTCCAAGGCTAGAAGAGAAAATAGTTCTAAAGAATCCAATGCCTTTTATTTTTTCATTACATAGAATTGCTAAGAAAAGGGCAATTGTAATACTGAAAAATATAGTTATAATTGCAAATTTAAAAGTAGCAAGTATGCTCAAATAAAAGCTTGGATCAGTAAAGAGTTCAATAAAGTTTTCAAATCCTGCAATTTCTACTATTTTTCCTTTTTCATCAGTAAAAGAGAAAGCATAGATAAAAGTTTTTATTAATGGATAAATAGAAAAGAGAAATGCAATAATCAAAGATGGTAATGAAAAGAGTAACCCTGACTTTTCATTTTTGTAAAAATTCATAAAATCCTCCTGTAAAGTTTTTAACAATTTTATATGCTTTTAGTGTATACTACTTTTCGATTAAAATAAAATTTCTTTACACATTTTTAAGGAATTTTACAAGTCTTTTACAATATAGAAAAATAAAAAAACCACCACAAAAGTGATGGTAATTGCTTATGAGAAGTATTCAGGATATTTTTCCATAAACTTATTAATAACTTCTTTAAAATTAAAAAGATGTTTATTGACAAGTGAATTAACTTTTCTGCTATTTTTTTCTTTTATAAGATTTACAATTTCAATATGTTGCTTAACCGTAGTCTCAAGGTTTATTCTTTCTAAAGCATCTATTAAACGTAATCTATCATAGTGAGTAGCAAGTCTTTGAATAACTTTCCAAACATTTTTTTTATTGTAATAATCAAAGATTAAAGTGTGAAAATAGTTATCCAAATCAAAAAATTCATGAAGATCTCTATTGAAATTTATAACAATTTTTTGATACTCAATATTTTTTTCTAATTCATTGATTAGAGTATCTGAAACAGGATCCTTACAAGCAATCTCTAAAATCTTTTTTTCACAAAGTTCTCTTAAAAATACAGCTTCTTCAACTAAATTAAGATTTATTTTAGAAACGAAGGAACCTCTTTGAGGAAAAACGTCAACTAATTTTTCTTCTGATAATTTTACAATAGCTTCTCTAACAGGAGTTCTACTTACATTTAGAGCTTCACTAAGTTCAATTTCACTAATGCTCTCTCCTGGTTTTAGATTTAGCCTCATAATATTTTCTTTTAATACTCTATAAGTATAAGCTCTGTTGTTTTCATTTTTATGTTTATTAATATTTATTAAGTTCATTTATATCCCCCTAAAAATAGCCTACTACTATTTTACTATAAAAACCAAAAAAAAACTATTGGAAATAAAATATTTTTATGCTTTTAACGATAGAAAATACTCTTTACAAAAAAATAAAAATTCTTTATACTTTTAATAAAAATAATGAAAACAAGGGAGGAGATTAAAATGATAAGTTTTAAAAATGATTATAGTGAAGGAGCATTACCGTATGTAATGGAAGCTCTATTAAAAACAAATATGGAGCAAACAGTAGGATATGGTGATGATGAATATACTGCTGAGGCAATAGCAACAATAAAAGAGAAGATAAAATGTGATGATTGTTATATAAGATTATTAGTTGGAGGAACTCAAACAAATTTATTAGCGATAGCTCATTCACTTAGACCACATGAGGCAGTTATAGCACCTACAACAGGACACATAAGTGTACATGAAGCAGGAGCTATAGAAGCTACTGGACATAAAGTAATTGAAGTTCCTACAGAGAATGGGAAACTAGATGTAGAATCAGTAAGAAAAATGGTAGAACTACATATGGATTTTCATATGGTACAACCTAAAATGGTATATATTTCAAACCCTACAGAGATTGGAACAATCTATAGTAAAGAGGAGTTAAAATCTTTATCTGATTATTGCAAAGAAGCGGGATTATATTTATATTTAGATGGAGCAAGAATGGCATCAGCACTTACTTCAGAAAAAAATGATATAGCATTAGAGGATTATGCTAAGTATACAGATGCTTTTTATCTAGGAGGAACAAAATGTGGATTACTTTTTGGAGAAGCATTAGTTTTAATAAATAAAGAATTAAGACAACATAACTTTATACATATTACAAAACAAAGAGGAGCCACTTTAGCAAAAGGAAGATTACTAGGAGTGCAGTTTAAAGAACTATTTAGTGGAGATAGATATGAGGAAGTTGGGAAACACTCTAATGAAATGGCAATGATGATAAAAAGAGCTTGCTTAGCACAAAATATAGAGCTAAAAACAGATTCTTATACAAATCAACAATTTCCTATTCTTCCAAATACAATGATTGATGAGTTAGGAAAAAAATATAGATATGAATTTTGGGAAAAGGTAGATGATAAAACATCTGTTATCCGTTTTGTAACTTCATGGGCAACTAAAAAAGAGGATGTAGAAGAGTTAATAAAAGATATTGAAGTGTTATCGAAAAAATATTTATAATATTAAGAAAAGATATTTTTAAAAACAATATAAATAAAAATAATTAAATCTAATTTCAAATAAAGTGATTAATTTTCGTAAAAATAATTTGATTTATGTAAAAAATGTTGTATAATTTTATTAGATAATAATAATAGGGGAGGGTAACAATATATGAAAAAAAGATTTTTTACATTTTTATTTATGCTAGTAGCACTTTTCTCAACTGTACTTCATGCTGAAACTACAGTAATTGTAGCTCAAGGAGCAGATGCTAAAACTCTAGATCCAGCAGCTTCTAATGATGTGCCGTCTCATAGAGTAACTTTACAAATTTATGATAACTTAGTAGCTAGAGAGGGAACAAAATTAGTTCCAGGATTAGCTGAAAGTTGGACACAAGTAGATCCATTGACATTGGATTTAAAAATTAGAAAAGGGGTTAAATTTCATAATGGAGATCCTTTAACTGTTAATGACGTCGTATTTAGTCTTATAAAAGTAAAAAATGACCCTAGTATGATGAGTTTCTTTGTTGATGTAGATAAAGTTGAAGCAATAGATGATGAAACAGTAAGAATTACTACTAAAAAACCTTTTGGACCATTAGTAGGATATCTTGCTCACTATGGTGCAGGAATATTAAGTGAAAAAGCTGTAACAGAAGCTGGGAAAAGCTATGGACAACACCCAGTAGGAACTGGACCATTTAAATTTGAATCTTGGGCATCTGGAGATAGAATAGTTTTAAAAGCTAACCCAGATTATTATCAAGGTAAACCAGCTATTGATACTTTAATATTTAGAACTATTCCAGAGGGAACAAATAGAACAATAGCTCTTGAAACTAAAGAGGTAGATATTGCTGTTGATATAGAAGCTATGGATCATGATATGGTAAGAAATCATCCTGATTTAAAACTTCTTCAAAAACCAGCTTTAACAATGAACTATGTAGGATTTAATACTACAAAACCACCATTTGATAAAAAAGAAGTTAGACAAGCAATAGCTTATGCAATAGATTTACAAAGTATGGTAGATGCTATATACTTAGGAGCAGCAACTCCAGCTAGTTCACCAGTAGCTCCAGCAGTATTTGGACATAATAAAGATTTAAAAGTTCGTAAACAAGATATAGCTAAAGCTAAAGAATTATTAGCTCAAGCTGGATATCCAAATGGATTTAAGGCTAAAATTTGGACAAATAATAACAATGTAAGAAAAGATACAGCTGTTATTTTACAAGACCAATTAAAACAAATTGGAATTGATGTTGAAATAGAATTACTTGAATGGGGAGCTTACTTAGATAGATTAGCTAATAGAGAGCATGATATGTTCCTATTAGGATGGACACCAAGTCCAGATGGTGACTCAGCTATGTATGCAGTATTCCATTCTAAAAACCATGGAAGTGCTGGAAATAGAATGTGGTATACAAATGCAAGAGTTGATGAGTGCTTAGATAAAGGTAGAGAATCAACTGTACCAGAAGAGAGAGAAGCTGCTTATAAAGAAGCTCAAGCTATCATAATGGATGAAGTACCTTTAATTCCGTTAGTATGGCCAGATAATAATGCTGGAATTCAAAAGAATATAAAAGGATTTGAACTAGATCTTGAAAACCAACATAAATTATATCCAGTAAGTAAAGAATAGTTAAAATTAAATTTAAAAATAGAACTGTATCTTATTTTAAGGTGCAGTTTTTGTTTTTTGAAAATTCTAATGTAGATAAAAGTTGTATTAATAAGGTTTTTAAGATATAATTATTATATTAGTAATTATTTTAATATAGAAGGGAAAAAAGATGAAAGTTTCGATATTAGGAAGTGGAAGTGGAGGAAACTCAATATTTGTAGAAAGTAATGGAGTAAAACTTTTAGTTGATGCTGGATTCAGTTGTAAAAAAATAGAGGAAAAATTAAATACCATAAATGAAAATTTAGGAGATATAGATGCTCTTTTAATAACTCATGAACATTCAGATCATATACAGGGAGCAGGGATTATCTCTAGAAAATTTGATATTCCTATATATATTACTCCTGAAAGTTATAGTGTAGGAGAGAAAAAACTGGGAAAAATAGCTGAAAAAAACTTGAAAATTATACAAAATGAAAGTTTTTTACTGAAAAACTCATTGAAAGTTTTACCTTTTGATGTGATGCACGATGCAGAGAGAACAGTAGGTTATAGAATTGAAAGTGAGTGTGGAAAAAGAATAGCAATCTCAACAGATATAGGTTATGTAAGTAATATAGTGAGAGAGAATTTTAAAGATATAGATATTATGATTATAGAATCAAACTATGACTATAATATGTTGATGACTTGTAACTATCCTTGGGATTTAAAAGCTAGGGTAAAAGGTAGAAATGGGCATCTTTCAAATAATGATGCAGCTAAATTTATAAAAGAGATGTATAGTGATAGATTAAAGAAAGTTTATTTAGCTCATATAAGTAAAGATAGCAACAATTATGACTTAGCTAGAAGAACTTTAGAGGAAGAATTAACAGATAATAAAATTAATTTAAATTTTGAAGTAGCTCTACAAGATAGAGTAACAGAACTATTTGAGCTATAAGGAGAAAATTATGATTGATAATGAAGAGATCAATGATCTTTGGAAAACAATTGAATTTGAAGTTGGTGGATTAGGAACAAATTATGGTGAAAAAACAGATATGAAGCTTTTAATAGGAAGTGGAAATAGAGAAGCTTCAATTTTGTTTATTGGTGATGATCCAGATCTATACCAAAATGAAGAGTTAAAAGTAGCTTCAGGTTCAAGTGGAGAGTTTTTAATAAAACTGTGTGATATTGAGGGAATATATCCTGATGAATATTATATAACAACTTTAGCTAAAAAAGAGTGCAAATATAGAGAGTATATGGAAGAGGAGCAAGAGCAGCTAAAAGAGATAATTGATATGCAGATAGCCTTAATTAAACCTGAAATAGTTGTTGCTTTAGGTCCTGAAGTAGCTAGAATACTGTTAAATAGAGAGGTAAAAATAGGAGAGGAGAGAGGGAAAATTATTCCTTGGATAGGTGGAATAAAACTTCTTCTTACTTATGATGTAAACTTTGTAAAAAAATCAAGAAATGATAGTGGAAAAAAATCAAAAGTAGCCCTTGATTTTTGGGGAGATTTGAAACTTCTTAAACAGGAGATAGAAAAAGATGTTGGAGAAGAGGAAAATTAGAGATAGAATAAAAAAGTTACGTTTAAATTTAATAAAAGAACAAGTGTTAGAAGAGAGTGAGTTTATTTATAATAAAATTAAAGATAATAAAATTTTGGAGAATGCAGAAGTAATAATGGGTTACATGAGTTTTCAGAATGAGATTGATACAGAGAAAATAAATGAATATATAATCTCTTGTGGGAAAAAACTTCTTTTGCCTAAGATGTTAGATAGAGAGATAATAAAAGCTATTGAATATACAGGAGAATTTAAAATAGATAACTCTTTTGGAATAAAAGAACCAGTTGGAGAAATATATAATGGTGATATAGATCTGATTATAGTTCCAGGAGTGGTTTTTGATAGAGAGGGAAATAGAATAGGTTATGGCAGAGGTTACTATGACAGATTTTTAAAACTCTATCCTAGAGCAAGAAAAATATCTTTAGCTTATGAATTTCAGATTTTAGATAGATTAGAAGTAGAAGAACATGATGAGAAAATAGATGTGATAGTTACAAAAAATAATATCAGAAGAATTAAGAAATATTGAAAAATATCCGATCATATGGTAAAATTTTATATTATTAAGAAGAAGTAGGAGGTTTGTCGTGTCAGGACATAGTAAGTGGAATAATATCCAACATAGAAAAGGTGCACAAGATAGAAAGAGAGCTAGCTTATTTACTAAATTAGGAAGAGAGCTTACAATAGCAGCTAAAGAAGGTGGAGGAGATCCAGGATTCAACCCAAGACTTAGATTAGCTATAGAAAAGGCAAAAGCAGGAAATATGCCTAAAGATATATTAGAAAGAGCTATTAAAAAAGGAACTGGGGAATTAGAAGGTGTAGACTACATGGAAATGAGATATGAAGGATATGGACCAGCAGGAACAGCTTTCATAGTAGATGTAGTTACAGATAATAAAAATAGATCAGCTTCAGAAGTAAGAACAACTTTCACTAGAAAAGGTGGAAACTTAGGAACAGATGGTGCTGTATCTTGGATGTTTAAAAAACAAGGAGTAATCACTGTAAAATCTGAAGGGTTAGATGCTGATGAGTTTATGATGGCAGCTCTTGAAGCTGGGGCAGAAGATGTATCAGATGAAGGAGATACATTTGAAGTAATCACTGATTATACAGAGTTCCAAACTGTTTTAGAAAACTTAAAAGCTGCTGGATATTCTTATGAAGAAGCAGAAATAGCTATGAATCCAGAAAACAAAGTAGAAATTACAGACTTAGAAACAGCTAAAAAAGTAATGGTTCTATATGATGCACTTGATGATTTAGATGATGTTCAAGAAGTTTATGCAAACTTTGATATTCCAGAAGAGTTATTAGAACAATTAGATTAATAAAATTTCTATCCCCTTTATCTCTATAAAGGGGATAATTTATATACAGAGAGAGGTGAACAGGGATGTTGAAAGAAGAGTATATGAATATATATAATTCTCTTGAAGATGTAGAGATAAAGTATTTTGACGAAAAAAATATAAAAAAATTGAGAAGTTTAGGAATAAAATCTCTATATGACCTGTTCTACTATTTTCCTAGATCTTATGATGATAGAACTAATATTATGAAAATAAATGAGCTACGTGGAGATGAGTATGTAGTTTTAAAAGCTTCTCTTATGAAAATAGTTGCTCCACCTACACATTCTGGTGTAAAAATGGTAAAGGCAACAGCTACTGATGGAACTGGAATAATAGAGATAGTATGGTTTCAAATGCCATATTTAAGAAAAACTTTAAAATTGGGAGAGGAATATATCTTCATTGGACAGGTAAAAAGAGGATATGTTTTCCAAATGGTAAACCCAGAATTTAAATTAAGTAGTAATCAAAGAAAAATTAGTGAAGGAGAGATACTGCCTATTTATAGCACAAGTAAGGAGCTGCCTCAAAATAGTTTTAGAAGGTTGGTAAAAGAAGCTGTAAAAAGTAAGAAACAACTGTTTTTAGAAAATATTCCAGATAGCATACTGAAAAAATATAAGATTTTAGGAAGAGAAGAGGCTCTAACAGAGATACACTTTCCTAAAAATAGTAAAAGTATAGAGGAAGCTAAAAGAAGATTTGCAATAGAAGAGCTATTAGTATTGGAAATGGGAATTCTTCAAAAAAGATTTGAACTGGATAATGAAAATCATAGTAAATACACTTTAGAGGATAAGAAAACTTTAGTGAAGAAGTATCTGGAAAATCTAAGTTTTAGTTTAACAAAAGCTCAAAAAAGAGTTATAACTGAGATATATAAAGATCTCTCTAATGGAAGAATAGTAAATAGACTTATACAGGGAGATGTAGGAAGTGGAAAGACTATTGTTTCAATGATTTTGTTATTATATATGGTGGAAAACTCTTATCAAGGGGTATTGATGGCTCCAACAGAGATATTAGCAGTACAACACTATTTATCAGTAAAAGAAAAGTTTGAAAAACTTGGTGTAAGAGTGGAACTTCTTACTGGAAGTTTTAAAGGGAAGACAAAAGAGAAACTTTTAAATGATATAAAAGAGGGAAATGTTGATATTGTAATAGGTACTCATGCACTAATAGAGGAAAATGTCTACTTTAAAAAATTAGGATTGATTATAATAGATGAGCAACATAGATTTGGAGTGGTACAGAGAAAACTTTTGAGAGATAAGGGAGTTTTAGCAAATTTAGTGGTAATGAGTGCAACTCCTATTCCTAGATCTTTAGCTTTGAGCATATATGGTGATCTAGATGTTTCAGTTATAGATGAGTTACCACCTGGAAGAAAGCCAATAAAAACTAAGTGGATATCTAATGATGAAGATAGTGATATTATGTATGATTTTATAGGAAAGAAACTTTCTCAAGGGAGACAAGCTTATTTTATAGCTCCTCTTATAGAAGAAAGTGAAAAATTAGCTGCTAAGTCCACAGAGGAACTTTATGAAGAGGTAAGTAAAAAACTTCCAATGTATAGAATAGGAGTTCTTCATGGAAGAATGAAAAACTCTGAAAAAGATGAGGTAATGAAAAGATTTAAAAACAAAGAGTTGGATATACTTGTCTCTACAACAGTAATAGAAGTTGGAGTGGACGTTCCCAATGCTACAATAATGGTAATCAATAACTCAGAACGTTTTGGACTTTCAGCTTTGCATCAACTGAGAGGAAGAGTAGGAAGAGGAGAGCATCAATCATACTGTTTTTTGGTTTCAAAGACAGAGAATGCAACTTCTAAAGCAAGATTGCAGATAATGGAAGAGACTCAAGATGGATTTAAGATAGCTGAAGAAGACTTGAAACTTAGAAAATCTGGAGAGATATTTGGAACAAAACAAAGTGGATTTAGTGATCTAAAATTTACTGATATAGTTCATGATATAAAAACTATAAAATTGGTTAAAGAGATATGTGTAGATTATCTTAAAGAGAATAGAGGAAAAATAGAAAATCCATATTTAAAATATGATATTGAAGAAAAATTTAAAGAAAACTAGGAAAGAAAATGAAAATATGGTAGAATATGGAGTAAATAACGAAAAATTGTGGAGGGAAAAATGAGATTTAGTAAGAGTTTTATAAAAACACTTAAAGAAACTCCTAAAGAAGCAGAAACAGCAAGTCACAAGCTTCTTTTAAGAGCATCAATGATTAAAAAATTAACTAGTGGAGTATATACTTATCTTCCATTAGGATATAAGGCTTTAAAGAAAGTTGAAAACATAGTAAGAGAGGAAATGGACAGAGCAGGAGCTCAAGAAATATTAATGCCAGTTCTTCAACCAGCTGAACTTTGGAAAGAAAGTGGAAGATGGGAAGTTATGGGACCTCTTATGATGAAATTACAAGATAGAAATAAGAGAGATTTCGTATTAGGACCAACACATGAAGAGGTAATAACAGACCTTATAAGAAATGAGATCTCTTCATATAAATCATTACCATTAAATTTATATCAAATTCAAACAAAATTCAGAGATGAAATTAGACCTAGATTTGGACTTATGAGAGGAAGAGAGTTTGTAATGAAAGATGCTTACTCTTTCCATACATCTCAAGAATCATTAGATGAAGAGTTCTTAAATATGAGAGATGCATATTCAAGAATTTTCTCAAGATGTGGATTAAAATTCAGACCAGTTGAAGCAGACTCAGGAGCAATTGGAGGAAGTGGATCACAAGAGTTCCATGTTCTTGCAGAATCTGGAGAAGATGAAATTATCTATTGTGATTCATGTGAATATGCAGCTAATGTAGAAACTGCAACAAGTAAAGTAGAACCTGCACCAGTTGAAGAACTAAAAGCTGCTGAACTTATAGATACGCCAAATGTATCAAAAATTGATGATATAGTAAATTACTTAAATATTCCTTATAGCAAAACTGTAAAAGCTATGATGTATAGAGATATGGGAACAGATCAAGTATACATGGTTTTAATGAGAGGGGATTATGAAGTAAATGAAACTAAATTAAGAAATGTAATCAATGCAGTAGATGTTACTTTACTTACAGATGAGGAACTTGTAAAACATGGATTAATAAAAGGTTTCATCGGACCATACGGAATTGAGTTAAAAGATATAAAAATTATAGCTGATGAGGAAGTAACAAAAATCAATAATCATACAGCAGGTGGAAACAAATTAGATACTCACTATATCAATGTAAACTATGGAAGAGATTATACAGCTGATATAGTTGCTGATGTAAAAACTGTAAAACCTGGAGAAACTTGTCCAAGATGTGGAGGAAAACTTCGTAGTGCAAGAGGAATAGAAGTAGGACATATCTTCAAATTAGGAACTAAATACTCTCAAGCATTAAATGCAACTTATCTAGATGATAAGGGAGAAAGCAAAGTTATGATAATGGGATGTTATGGAATTGGAGTATCAAGAACTTTAGCTTCTGCTATTGAGCAAAATAATGATGAATTTGGAATTATATGGCCATCAGCATTAGCTCCATATGTAGTTGATGTTATTCCTGCTAATATAAAAAATGAAGATCAAGTAAAAGTTGCTGAAGAGATTTACAATGCTCTATTAGCTGATGGAATAGATTCAATGATAGATGATAGAGATGAAAGACCAGGATTCAAATTTAAAGATGCTGACTTAATAGGATTCCCATTCAAAGTGGTTTCAGGTAAAAAAGCTGGAGAGGGAATTGTTGAATTAAAAATAAGAAGAACAGGAGAAACATTAGAAGTTTCTAAAGATGAAGTAGTAGCAAAAGTAAGAGAATTAATGAAACAATATTAATTTTTTAAAAGGGCAGGCAGGGTTTCTCCGCCTGCTCTTTTATGTTAGAAAGGAGAGATAATGGGGGAAAAAAGAGAAAGTTTTACAAATAAGATAGGGTTTATGCTTTCATGTGTAGGAGCAGCTATTGGATTAGGAAATATTTGGTTATTTTCTTGGAAACTTGGAAAGTATGGGGGAGCAGCATTTTTAATACCATATTTTATATTTGTAGCTCTATTTGCTGTTGTAGGATTAGTTGGAGAGATTTCATTTGGAAGAATGATGAAAAGAGGAATTTTTGGATTAAGTGAAATATTAAAAGATATAAATATTCCTTTTAAAAATTTATTGCCAATTATACCGATAATATCAGTAGCAGGGGTATTTACCTTTTATATTATAGTTTTTGGTTGGGTTATAAGATACTTTTTTTCTTACTTAACAGGAGCTATTAATGGTGTTGAGTATGGAGCATATTTTGGAAGTATAGCAGGGCAAGTAGCTTCAATTCCATGGCATATTTTAGGAGTTGTATTAAGTGTAGTAGTAATATCTTTTGGAGTGGTAAAGGGAATAGAGAAACTTAATAAGATAATAATGCCATTGATGTTTGTACTGTTTTTAGGATTAATGGTTAGATCTTTAACTCTTCCAAATGCGATAGATGGAGTTAAATTTTTACTTCAACCTAAATGGAGTATGTTAGAGGATCCAATGACATGGATAATGGCTTTAGGACAAGCATTCTTCACTGTGGGATTAAGTGGATCAGCTCTTTTAGTATATGGAAGCTATTTAGGTGATGATGTAGAGATCCCAGCAAGTGTAGTTCAAACTTGTTTTTTAGATACCACAGCAGCTTTAATGGCTGGATTTATCATTATTCCAGCAGCATTTTCATTTGGGCTTGATGCAGGATCAGGACCAGCACTATTATTTATAACAATACCTGCAATATTCTCAAATATTCCTGGTGGACAAATATTAGGGGGACTATTCTTCCTTAGTGTAATATTTGCAGCTCTATCATCAGCTATCAATCAGCTTGAAGTACCAGTTGAAGCTATAATGGATAGATATAAGATAAGTAGAATAAAAGCAGCAATAATAGTGGGAACTATTGCAACTGTAATAGGATTATTTTTAGATATGAATATGGAGTGGTTTGGTAAATTTGCTGATTTTGTATCAATTATATTAATTCCTCTAGGAGCAGTAATAGGATTAGGAGTTTATTTCTATTATGTAGATAAACAAAGGGTAATTGATGAGATAAACAAGGGAAGCTCAGTTAAAGTGGGAGCTTTAATTCTATGGCTTGGAAGATATATATTTATTCCTGGAACAGCAGCAATAATAGTTTTAGGATTGGTATATGGAAGTTTAGGATAGGACTTGACAGATATAGAAAAAAGAATTATAATCAAAAATGTAAGATAGTAGTATAGTAGGAAAAAGAAAAGTTATGTAGTATAGTAGAATTGTAGAGTAGGAAGATAGAAATTATTTTTTATATATTTAGATTTTTTGCCTTTTTACAATTTTAGTAGAAAGGCTTTTTTTATTTCCTGAAAAGGAGAGAGGAAAATGAAAGAGAATCTAAAGAAAAGTTTATTATTGGATATAATACCAATAATTTGTATCATGGTAGCAGGAGAGATTTCAATATTGCAATGGAGAATAGGGGTTGTTCCTCCTATTTTAACAGGAATTTTAGCAGTAGGAATAATAGCACATTTGAGAGGAAAAAAATTAAATGAGATTGAAGATGCAATGGGGAATGGATTAAAAAAAGTTTTTCCAGCACTTTTAACTGTAATATTAGTAGGGATGATTGTTAGTAGTTGGATAATAGGTGGAATTATTCCAACAATGGTTTACTGGGGATTTAAGATAATTGATTTCAATAATTTTATTCCAATTGTTATGGTAGTAACAAGTATAGTGGCAATAATAACAGGGACATCTTTTACTTCAATAGGAACAATTGGGGTATCATTTATAATTATAGCTAAACAAGTGGGAATCCCATTGGAAATCACAGCTGGAGCAATAGTATCAGGGGCATTTTTAGGAGATAAGATGTCACCACTATCAGATACAACAAATATTTCAGCAGCATTGGGAAAAACAGATCTTTTTGAACATATTAAATATATGATGATAGACACAGTACCAGCTTTTATTTTATCTGTAATAGCTTTTAAAATAGTTGGGAATAATATTAAAGTTGAAAATATAGATATGAGTAATATAAATAGTTTTTTAACAGAGTTAAATGGAGCATTTAATGTTTCTCCTATATTGTTAGTAGTTCCATTAGTAATTATAATTTTAGGAATAAAAAAGGTTCCATCAAATATAGTTCTTTTTCTCTCTGTAATCTTAGGTGTAGTTAGTAGTTTTATATTTCAAAACTTTGAAACTGCTGATATAATGAAAAGTGTAATAGTTGGAGTACATCAAAAGTTTAATGATCCAGCAGTTACAAAACTTTTCTCAAGAGGGGGAATAGGAGAAGTTAGCAGTACTGTTATTACAATTATTTTTATAGGTTGTTTAGTTGGAATAATAAATGATTGTAACTCATTTGATAATCTATTAAATAAAATACAAGATAGTATAAAAGGTTCAAAGCAATTAACAGTAATGGTTTTTGCTGTTTCATTGGGAATAGGATTTATTACAGGAGCTCAACTTTTAGCAATAATTTTACCTATTACAATATTTTTACCACTATTTGAAAAATTTGGTTTAAAAAATAAGAATATAACAAGAATAGTTGAGGCAACAGGAACTGTAGGAATTACATTGGTGCCTTGGAGTGTACCAGGAGTATTTATTGCAGGAACTTTAGGTGTAGAGATGTCTAAGGTTATTCCATTTTTGTTCTTCCCTATATTTGTATTAGCTATAAATCTATTATTAAATATAACTGGAATTGGTGTAAGTAAAATAGGAGAAGAGAAAAGTATAAAAAGAAGAGTTTTAGCTTTTAATATTTTTGAAAAATAATTTAAGAATTGGAGAAGGGGAATGGCTGTAAAAATAAAATTTTTAGGTATAGCACAAGATGCAGGTATACCTCAAATAGGTTGTAATTGTAAAGTGTGTAGTAAGATATATAGAGGAGAGAGAAAAGAGGAGTATCCAGTTGCTTTGGGTATAATAAATGAAAAAACAGGAAAGAAATTTATGATCGAAGCAACACCAGCATTTTCAAAGCAATATAAAAAATTGATAGATATTGAAAAAGGTGAGAAATTAGAGGGAATAATTCTTACTCATGCTCATATTGGACACTATACAGGACTTATGATGTTAGGAAGAGAAGTTTTAAATACAAAGAGATTAAAAGTTTTTGTAAGTAGTAAAATGGGAGAGTTTTTAAAAAATAATGCTCCTTGGAATCAACTTGTAAAACTGGATAATATAGAGATTATTGAGTTTAAAAATAGAGTTCCTTTTGTTTTAGATGATGGAATAGAGGTTACTCCAATAGAAGTTGTTCATAGAAATGAATATGCAGATACCTATGGATTTTTAGTTAAAGGAGAAGAGAAGATATTCTTTGTACCTGATATAGATCGTTGGAATGGATTTGAAGAGGATCTAAATAAATTGATAAATGAGTGTAAAAAAGTGATAGTTGATGCTACTTTCTATACTAAAGAGGAGATTGGAAAGGTTAGAGGAAGAGATCTGAATGAGATACCTCATCCAACTATTGAAGAAACTATAAAATATGTTGAAGATAATAAACTTCCTTCTGAAAAGATAGTTTTTACACATTTTAATCACACAAACATGGTTCTATCTAATGAAGAGATAAGAAAAAGTGTAGAGGAAAAGGGATTTGTTATTTCACAAGAGGATATGGAGATATTAATTTAAAATAGATTACACCTAAAGTCTTAATAATTGAGATAGAGGGTGTAATTTTTTTATAAAAAAACAGAGTAGGAATATGGAGAAAAATAAAGTATAATGTAGATAAGATTTTTTTAAGGGAGAGATGTATGAGAAAAATTTTATTTTTAATCTATATATTTATTTTAAGCCTAACTTCAATGGCTATAAGTGGGCAGGTAATAGATGTAGCTGATGGAGATACTTTGGTAATAAGATCTGGGAGCAAAAAGATAAGAGTTAGAATGTATGGAATAGATGCTCCAGAATTAAAGCAAAGATATGGAGAGGTTTCAAAAAAATATTTAGAAGATAGAATTCTTCATAAAAAAGTAGATATAAAAGTGATGGATGAAGATAAATATGGAAGAAAAGTTGGAAAAGTTTTCTATAAGAGTAAGGATATGAACTTAGAGATGATAGCTACTGGAAATGCTTGGTTCTATGAGTATCATGCTAAGAGAGAAAAAACATATAAAAAAGCTTTTAAAAAGGCTCAAGAAGAAAAGTTGGGATTATGGAGAGATAGAAATCCAGAGAATCCTAGAGAATATAGAATGAAACATAGAAGAGAGGACTGATATTTATGAAGAAAAAATTAAAAAAATTTGAAGAAATTATAAAAGAGAAAAAACTTATAGACGCATCACTTGAGATCTTACAATGGGATTTAGAGACAACAGCCCCTAAAAAAGGAAAAGAGTTAATAGCTGATGTATTTGGTTATTTAAGTATGAAAAGCTATAATTTAATGACTTCTGAAGAATTTATTAAATTAGTTGAAAAATTAAGTGAAAAAAAGGAAAAGCTTAATGATATCCAAAGAAAAGAGATAGAGGATATAACAGAAGAGATAGAAAAAATGAAAAAGATACCACCTAAAGAGTATGAAGAGTATTCAAAACTTGTAGCTAGAAGTCAAGGGGTATGGGAAGAAGCTAAAAATAAAAATGATTTCAATCTATTTAAAGATGACTTGAAAAAAATATTTGAATATAATATTAAATTTGCAAAATATCAAATGAAAGATGAAAAAAATATTTACGATGTTCTTCTTAATGAGTATGAAAAGGGAATGGATAGTGAAAAACTAGATAAGTTCTTTAAAAGTTTGAGAGAAGAGATTGTACCACTATTGAAGAAAGTAAAAGAGAGTAAGGTAAAAAATGATTTTGAATTTTTATCTAAAAAGGTAGATATTGAAACTCAAAGAAAGTTTAATAAATATTTAGCATCATATTTAGGATTTGACTTTGATAGAGGAGTTTTAGCTGAAAGTGAACATCCTTTTACTATGAATATAGATAAAAATGATGTTAGAATGACAACAAAATTTATTGAAGATCAACCTTTCTCTAGTATTTTTAGTGTTATCCATGAAAGTGGACATGGAATCTATGAACAACAGATAGGGGATGATCTACAAGGAACAATACTTGCATCTGGTGGTTCTATGGGAATACATGAGTCACAATCTAGATTCTATGAAAATATCCTTGGAAGAAGTTTAGCTTTCTGGGAAGGAATCTATAAAAATGGAATTGAAAATTTCCCAGCATTAAAAGAGATAGATATAAACGAGTTATATAGAGGGGTAAATAAAGTTGAACCATCACTTATAAGAACAGAGGCAGATGAACTTACTTATTCACTGCATATAATGGTAAGATATGAGATAGAAAAGGGAATCATTAATGGAGAATTAGATATAGATAAACTTCCAGAGATTTGGAACAAGAAGATGGAAGAGTATTTAGGAGTAGTTCCTGAAACTGATAGTGAGGGAGTATTGCAAGATGTACACTGGGCAGGTGGAATGATAGGATATTTCCCATCATATGCTTTAGGAAGTGTTTATGCTGCTCAATTATATCATAAAATGAAAGAGGATATGGATGTAGATCAACTATTGAAAGATGGAAAAATGGATAGAATAAAAGGTTGGTTAAGAGATAGAATCCATGTTTATGGTAAATTGAGAGGAACTGCTGAACTTATAAAAGAGATAACAGGAGAGGATCTTGAACCTAAATACTATATTGATTATTTAAAAGAAAAATACTCTAAAATATACAATTTAGATTAAGGGGAAGTGATTAAATATGATTATACTTGGTATTGTTCTTGGAATTATTATATTGCTGATTATAATTACAATTTCTTATCAAAATAGATTTGTAAAACTTCATGAAAGGGTAAAAAATTCTTGGAGTCAGATAGAGGTTCAACTTCAAAAAAGATTGGATTTGATTCCAAATTTAGTGGAAACAGTAAAAGGGTATGCAACACATGAAAAGGAAACTTTAGAGAAGGTTACTTCTGCAAGAACACGTTATATGTCAGCAGGAACAGTAGATGAAAAGATGGCTGCTAATGGAGAGATATCAGGATTGTTAAGTAGATTAATGGTTGTTTCAGAGCAGTATCCAGACTTGAAAGCCAATGTGAATTTTTTAGAACTTCAAAAGGAGTTAAAAGATATAGAGAGTAAAATAGGTTTTGCAAGGCAGTTTTATAATGATACTGTTACATCGTATAATCAAAGTATAAAGATGATACCAGGTAGCATTTTTGCAGGAATATTTAATTTTAGAGAGGAACCATTATTTAAAGCTACAGAAGGAGCTAATGAAGCACCTAAGGTAAAATTTAATTAAAATATTTATTAAGAGATGGTTAGAATAGAAAAGCTTATACTTTTTTACTTTTAATCATCTTTTATTTTTAAGGAGAGATGGATGAATAGTTTTGCAGTGGAATTAACAGCTAGAGAGATTATTATTAGAATTGCAATGTCAGTTTTAATTGGTGGAATGATAGGATATGAGAGAGGACATAATAATAGACCAGCAGGGTTTAGAACCCATATATTAGTTTGTTTGGGAGCTACTGTTGTATCAATGGTACAAGATTGTTTGAGAATAGAGTTAGTCAAACTTGCTATGGTAAATGAGATAGCAGGTGAGGTATTAAAAACTGATTTAGGAAGAATAGGAGCTCAAGTTGTCAGTGGAATAGGATTTTTAGGTGCAGGAACTATAATGAGAGATAAAGGAACTATTGGTGGTTTAACAACAGCAGCTTCTATATGGGTAACTGGTTGTATAGGATTAGGAATTGGTTGGGGATTCTATTCAATGACATTTATAGCAGGGGTAGTTGTATTAATTGTATTAGTTACTTTAAAAGCTGTTGAAAGAAGATTTATAGATGAAAAAATTATATCTAAGATAGAAGTTGAATATTTAGGGGATTTAGAAAATGGAATTTATTATTCTAAAACTAATGATATATTTAAAATGTTTGATATAAGAGTAAGAGCGATGCAAAAATCTCAAGAGAATAATAAAGTGATATATACTTTGGTTATTCCAAAGCAATATAATCTTTTAGATCTGACTTCAGAATTTTATAAGACTAAAGAGGTAATATCTATAACAATATTAAAATAAATAAGCATAAAAAAAGGGGCTGTTTAAAATTAAACAGCCTCTAAAATTATTAATCTTCATATCCATTAGGATGGTTTTTATGCCAGTTCCAAGCAGTTTCTATAATCTTATCTAAAGAATCAAATTTAGGTGTCCAATTTAATTCTTTCATAGCTTTTGCAGAAGTAGCAACAAGTTTAGCAGGATCTCCAGCTCTTCTAGGAGAAACAACTGCTGGTATTGCATGTCCAGTTACCTTTCTAGCAACTTCAATAACTTGTTTAACAGAGAATCCTTCACCATTTCCTAAGTTGAAAATAGCACTATCTCCACCATTATTTAATCTTTTTAAAGCAAGAATATGAGCATCAGCTAAGTCCATAACATGAATGTAGTCTCTTATACAAGTACCATCTTCAGTAGGATAGTCATCTCCAAATATTCCTATATGTTCTCTTTTTCCAAGAGCAACTTGAAGAATAATAGGAATTAAGTGACTTTCAGGATCATGATCTTCTCCAATATTTCCTTCTGGGTGAGCTCCAGCAACGTTAAAATATCTAAGAGCAGTATATTTTATACCATAAGCTTTATCACACCATTTTAACATTTTTTCAACTGCTAATTTACTCTCTCCATATGGGTTAGTAGGGAAAGTTTTATCAGTTTCAAGAATAGGTATGTTTTCAGGTTCTCCATAAGTTGCTGCTGTTGATGAGAATACTATTTTGTTAACATTGTGTTTTCTCATAGCTTTAAGTAAGCAAAGAGTTCCATAGAAGTTATTTTCAAAGTATTTTAAAGGTTCACTAACACTTTCACCAACTAATGAGAAAGCAGCGAAATCAATAACACCATCTATTTTATTTTCAGAGAAAACTCTCTCCATAAATTCATCATCTCTTAAATCTCCAAGTACAAGTTTTGCTTTTTCATGTACAGCATCAACATGTCCAGTTTGAAGATTATCTAATACAATTACCTCTTCTCCACTGTCTATAAGGGCTCTTGTAACGTGACTTCCAATATATCCAGCTCCACCACAAACTAAAATTGCCATTTTTGACCTCCTAGAAATATCAATTTTCTATTATTATACATCAATTTAAAGAGATATTAAAGAGAATTTACTTTTTCTACAAATCTAAGGAAACCATTTTGTCCTTCAGCATCTCTTTTATAAACTCCAGCATACTCTAAAACTCTAGAGAAAGTAACTCCAACTTCATCTTTTAGTATCTTATCAATATTTTCACCATTAATATCAGAATATTTATTGTAAATTTTTTCAGCCCAAGCTAGATGTTTTTCAACTTTAGCATCATTTTTGATTTTTTCTGCATAATCATCTGCAACCATATATTTTCCTAAGATTTCTAATTCCTCTTTTAATCTTCCAGGAAGAACAGCAAGTCCCATAACTTCAATAAGTCCAATATTTTCTTTTTTAATGTTATGAACATCTGCATGAGGATGGAAAATTCCAAGAGGATTTTCTTCATCTGTTCTATTATTTCTTAAAACTAAATCAAGTTCAAATTTTTCCCCTCTTCTTCTTCCAATAGGAGTAACTGTGTTATGAGGAGTATCTCCAGAATGAGCTAAAATTCCAAGAGATTCATCGCTATACTCTCTCCAAGTATCTAGTATTTTCACTGCAAGATCAACTAATCTAGCTCTGTCACTACTTTTTATTCTAATAACAGACATAGGCCATTTAACAATTCCAGCTTCAATATCTTCAAAACCTTTAAAAACAAGTTTAGTTTCTATTGGAGATTTTGCCATTGGAAATTCATGGTGTCCACCTTGATAGTGATCGTGGCTTAAAATAGATCCTCCAACTATTGGTAGATCAGCATTAGAACCTAAGAAGTAGTGAGGTAATTTTTCAACAAAAGTTGTAATTCTATTAAAAGCATCTCTATTTATCTTCATAGGTCTATGTTCACCAGCAAAAACAATAGCATGTTCATTGTAGTAAACATAAGGAGAATATTGTAAGAACCACTCTTCACCAGCTAAATCAAATGGAATAACTCTATGATTTTGTCTTGCAGGGTGGTTAAATCTTCCAGCATAACCTACATTTTCATAGCAAAGAAGGCATTTAGGATATGCAGAAGGTGGAAGTAATCTCTCTTTTGCTATATCTCTAGGATCTTTTTCAGGTTTAGAAAGATTTACTGTTATTTCCATATCTCCATACTCAGTATTAGAGAACCAGTGCATATTCTTAGCTATTCTATCAGTTCTTATATAATTTGTTTTTTGTGCAAAAGAGTAGTAATCATTAGTAGCAGCTTCTACCCCCTCTTTCTCACTAAGTGAATGGAATCTATCTATTATTTGAGTAGCAGTAGGAGTTAATTTTCCCATAATTTCAGTATCAAAAAGGTCTTTAACAACTATACTATCTTCAATAATATTGTTTTCAATAGCCCATTTACAAATATTTTCTAATATTTCATTTGGATATTTAGGAACTTCTCTATTAGTTAGATCAATATTTTCCCAATCTTCAAGTTTTAAAAGATTCATAATTTCATTTCTAGATATGATAGCATCATACTTACCAATTAGATTGTTTTCTAATCCAAATTTTAAAAGCATTCCTACTTCTTCATATATATTTATACTCATTAAAAATCACCTAACTTTCTACTTCCATCTCCAATTTTAGCAACATAGAAATCAGCAACTAAACCAGTTTTAGCTATATATTTTTCTCCAACAGATTTTTTAAATGATTCTATAAATTCATCTTTAACTATACTTACAGTACATCCACCAAATCCAGCTCCAGTCATACGAGCTCCGATAACTCCTTCAGCTTCCCATGCTGCTTCAACTAATGAGTCTAGTTCAAATCCAGTAACTTCATAGTCATCTCTAAGAGAGATATGAGATTGGTTCATTAATTGTCCAAAAGCTTCAATATCTCCAGCATTTAATTTTTCAACAGCAACTTTTGTTCTTTCGTTTTCAGTAACTGCATGTGTAGCTCTTTTTAATTGCTCTTCATCAGTGATTAGATGTTTTATCTCATTGAATCTTTCAACAGAAAGTTCTCCAAGATATTTTATATCTATTCCATTTTCATTTAAAACTTTTACAGCAGCTTCACAAGATCCTCTTCTTTCATTGTATTTAGAATCTGCTAGCCCTCTCTTTTTATTTGTATTTGCAATAACTATTGATGCTCCATTTAAAACAACAGGTGCATATTGATAGTTTAAAGTGTTACAATCCAAAAGAATAGCATTATCTTTTTTACCCATTCCAATAGCAAATTGGTCCATAATTCCACAATTTACACCAATAAATTTGTTTTCAGCTTTTTGAGATAATTTAACCATACTTACCATATCTACATCAAGGTTAAATAGATCTTTTAGTATAACAGAAGTAGCAAGTTCAATAGAAGCTGAAGAAGAAAGTCCTGCACCATTAGGAATGTTTCCATAGAATAAAACATCAAATCCACTATTTATATTAAATCCTGCTTCTAAGAAAGTTTTAATAACTCCTTTTGGATAGTTAGCCCAGTTATCTTGAGGTTCATTAATTAATCTGTCTAATGAAAATTCTATTATTCCTAAATTTTCAAAGTTTTTAGAGTACATTCTAAAAATATTGTCATTTCTTTTAACTGCAACAGCATATGTTCCAAAATCTAAAGCACATGGAAAAACAAATCCACCATTATAATCTGTATGCTCTCCAATTAAATTTACTCTACCAGGAGAAAAGAATACTTTTACCTCTCCTTCGTATTTATACAAAGTTTTAAAATCTTCAATTAAACCTTTTATCATTTTTTGCCCTCCACTATTTTTTAGTTAACTATGTCTGATATAAGTATAACTTATATTTATATTTTCACAAGATTTTTTAAATAAAAACATATCTTCTTATTAAACTAAGTAAAATAAGTTTTGAGAAAAGTGAGAAAATATAGTATAATATAGTATAAAAGAAATTCATCTAAAAGGGGAAAATATGAGAAAGAATAGTATAAAAATAAAAACATTGGAGCTGATAAAAAATAGCAATGGAATATCTAGATCTGAACTAGCAAAAGAGTTAGATATCACTCCTGCAGGAGTAGGAAAGGTTGTAAACAGATTTCTTGAAAATGGGATTATAGAGGAAACAAGCGTAGGTGTTTCAACTGGGGGGCGACGTCCTCTTATTTTAAAGATAAATGAGAAAAAAATAGGGGAGATTTTAGGCGTATCTTTAGCACCGAGATTTATTCAAATGGTTATAGGGGATATTAGTGGAAAAATTTTGAAAAGTAAAAAATATTCTTTGAAAAAAAGATTATTGGAAAAGGAACATAATATTTTAGAGCTTACAGAAAAACTTATTGAAAGAGAGATTAAAAAGAATAGTGATATAAGTATAATATCTGTGGTAATGAATGGAATGGTTGATAGTGAAAATGGAATATCAATTTTTTCACCCCACTATAATTGGAAGAATATAAATTTGAAGAAGAGGTTTGAAAATAGATTCAGAGTGAAAGTATTTGTTGAAAATGATGTTAGAGCAATGGCGTTGACTGAAAAGATATTTGGTTCATGTAAAGATAATCAAAACTTTGTAGTGATGAATATAGGGGATGGAGTAGGGGGAAGTATATTCTTAAATGATGCCCCTTATCATGGATATGGCTCTATTTCTGGAGAGTTAGGACATATGGTTGTAAGAAGAAACAGTCCAGAAAAGTGTTCATGTGGAAAGAAAGGGTGCTTGGAAACAGAAGTTTCTAATGTGGCAATAATAAAGAAAATAACCTCTCAAATAAAGTTAAATAATTACAGTAGTTTAAAAAATATTTTAATCGAAAAGGGAGCTTTAACTATAAATGATATTTTAAAAGGTGTAGCTGAGAAAGATATGTTGACTTTTAATATTGTAATAGATGCTATAAATATGATAGCCACAGCAATTGATGGGATCATATCAGTAATAAATCCAGAGAAGATAGTTTTATTTGGAGAGATATTTCAAAATAGATTTCTTTTTGAAACATTGGTAAATGAAATAAAAAAAGTTACCCTTGATGAGCAGTACTATGAGATAAAAAAATCTGAATTTAGCAAAAATATATATGAGATAGCTCCCTTGGCAGTTGTAAGTTACAAAATTTTTAAAGAGATGGAAGATTAATATAATATATAAAGGAAGCAAAGGAAAAAACTTGTAAATTCTTATAAAGTAAGGTAAAATATATTGATAAAAAATAAATTTTAGGAGAGTAAAAAATAGATGTTTATAGATGAAGTTGTAGTAACAGTGAAGGCTGGAAATGGTGGAGATGGTTCAGCAGCTTTTAGAAGAGAGAAGTATATTCAATTTGGTGGACCAGATGGTGGAGATGGTGGAAATGGAGGAAGTGTAATATTTGTTGCAGATCCTAACATCAACACTTTAATAGACTTTAAATATAAAAAAGTATTTAAAGCTGAAAATGGAGAAAATGGACAAAAGAAACAGATGTACGGAAAGACAGGAGCAGACTTAATAATTAAAGTTCCTGTTGGTACACAAGTAAGAGATGTAGAAACAGGAAAACTTTTATTAGATATGAATGTTCCTGGAGAGCCTAGACTACTTTTAAAAGGTGGAAGAGGAGGAGCAGGGAACGTTCACTTTAAATCTGCTACAAGAAAGACACCTAAAATAGCTGGAAAGGGTAGAGAGGGAGCAGAGATAAAAGTTAAACTTGAATTGAAACTTTTAGCTGATATAGCTCTTGTAGGATATCCATCAGTTGGAAAATCAAGTTTTATTAACAGAGTATCAGCAGCTAACTCTAAAGTTGGAAGTTATCACTTTACAACTCTTGAACCTAAATTAGGTGTTGTTAGACTTGAAGAGGGAAAATCATTTGTAATAGCTGATATTCCAGGACTTATTGAGGGAGCTCACGAAGGAATTGGACTTGGAGATAAGTTTTTAAGACATATTGAAAGATGTAAAATGATATTCCATCTAGTTGATGTAGCAGAGATAGAGGGAAGAGATGCCATAGAGGACTATGAAAAAATCAATGAAGAGTTGAGAAAATTCAGTGAAAAATTATCAAATAAAAAGCAAATAGTTCTTGCTAATAAGATGGATTTATTATGGGATATGGATAAATATGAGAAATTTAAAGCTCATGTGGAGGCTCAAGGAAATGAAGTTTATCCTATTTCAGTAATCTTAAATGAAGGAATTAGAGAAGTATTATTTAGAAGTTATGATATGTTACAAAAAATAGAGAGAGAACCATTAGAAGAAGAAGTAAATGTAAATGAAGTATTGAAAGAGATAAAAGGAGAATCAGAGGATTTTGTAATCACTCAAAATGAAGAGGGAACTTATGTAATTGAGGGAAGAATTCTTGATGAAGTTCTTGCTAAATATGTTATTACAATGGATGAAGATTCTATTATTAACTTCTTACATATGATGAGATCTCTTGGATTAGAAGAGGCTATGAGAGATGCAGGTATCCAAGATGGAGATAATGTAAGAATAGCTGATGTAGAGTTTGAATATGTAGAATAAAAATAAAAAGCTGAATTTTTATTCAGCTTTTTTGTGCTAGAAAGGAAGAGTATGATAAAAGGTTTAGTAATTGCAGGACCTACTGGAGTAGGAAAAACAGATCTTTCTATAAAATTAGCAAAGTTATTAAATGCAGATATAATCTCTGCTGATTCTGCTCAAATTTATAAGGGGATGGATATAGGAACTGCAAAGATAACAGCTGAGGAGATGCAGGGAGTAAAACACTATATGCTTGATGTAGTTGAGCCTATAAAAAAATATAGTGTTGGTGATTATCAAACAGCAGTTGACAATATTTTAAATGAGAAAGAAAAAGAGAATAAAAATATTATTCTTACTGGGGGAACAGGGTTATATATAGGTTCTATAACAGAGGGATTATCTGATCTACCAGCAGGAGATCCTGTTTTAAGAGAGGAACTTTTAAAATTAGATAGTGAAGAACTATATAAAAAACTTATGGAGTTAGACCCTCAAGCTGCTGAAGATATTCATATTAATAATAGAAGAAGAGTGGAACGTGCAGTAGAAGTTTGTCTATTGACAGGGGATAAATTCTCTGTGCTATCTAAGAAAAATATAAAGAATAATAACTATAACTTCTTAAAAGTAGCTTTAGAAAGAGATAGAGAGTATCTATATGAGAGAATAAATTTAAGAGTAGATATAATGTTAGAAAAGGGGCTAGAGCAAGAAGTTAGAGCTCTTTATGAAAAGTATGGAGAAAATTTAAGAAAGATAAATATAATAGGTTATACAGAGTTGATAGAGTATTTTAATGGGCAGGTTTCATATGAAGAGGCAGTTGAAAATATAAAAAGAAACTCTAGAAGATATGCAAAGAGACAGTTTACTTGGTTTAAAAATGATCCAACATATGTGTGGTTTGATTTAGATAAATTAAGTGAAGAGGAGATTATAAATAGTATTATAAAGGAATTAAACTTGTGATTAACTGACGTAAAGCACAATTAAATTCTTGATAAAAATATAGTGATATGGTATTATTAATATGATAGGGAATAGGTAGAGATGAATATAAGGAAGATTTTTATTTGGATTGTTTCAATCTTTTTTTTAACAGGTTGTTCAAATATAAGTAACAAAAATTTTGATGGCAATAGGGAAAAAATTTATAGAAACTTATATGAAAATTGGCAGATAGAAAAATTAGAAACTGAATTATTAAATGAGGGTAATAAAGATTTAGTTTTAAAATATAGAGGGCTAATAATTGAGCAGCAGAGAGATAAAAAAAGCCTAGAAATGTTAATAAATGAGATAAAGCAAGAGTTATCCAATGGAAATACAAAGAAATTGAAAGAGACATTGGATCCATCTTTAAAAAACATATTTGTAGGAAATGAAATAGAGAAAGTAGATTTTTCCAAAATAAAAATATTTATTAATAAACCTAAATTCTTCAAAAATAGTGCAAATAATATGATTGCTTTTATTGTTGAAGATAGAACTATATATTTTAATATCTATTTTTCATTAAAGAATGGTCAATGGAAAATAACAGAATTTAAAGAGAGAAGGTGATAATAGGTGAAAAATATTATAAAAATGACTATTCCTTCTTCTTTAGAGAATTTATCTTTAATTAGAGCCTTAGTAAAAACTTATCTTGAATTACAACATATAAATGAAAAGGATGTGTTTCAACTTTTATCTGTTGTAGATGAACTGTCAACTAATGTAGTTGAACATGGATATAAATACAAGCCTGGAGATATCATTTTAGAGATTCAAAGATCAAATGATGTGATTCAACTAGTAGTAGAAGATAATGGTGTAGGTTTCGATGAAGAGAAATTGAGTAAAGAAGAGGGCGGAATGGGGCTGTATATAGCAAGAGCCATCGCAGATAATTTTAAAATAGAAAAGAAATTAAATGGAACTTTATTTAAAATAGAAAAGAAAATCAAGGAGGTTATATAAAAATGGTAGTAAATTTTGATATAATTGAGAAAAATGTAGGAGATATAAAGGTTATAAAGGTTATAGGAGAGCTAGATGCTCTAGTTGCACCTAAATTAAAAGAGAGAATCACTAAACTTGTTGAGATGGATAATACTAAATTTATAATAGACTTTGAAGAATTAGTACATATAAATAGTTTAGCAATGGGAATCCTTAGAGGAAAATTAAAAGTTGTTAAAGATATGGGTGGAGATATTAAACTTATAAAATTAAACGAAAATATTAAAACTATATTTGAAATGATCGGATTAGATGAAATATTTGAAATATATGAAACAGAAGAGGAAGCAGTAGCAAGTTTTAAATAAATTGATGATGGAGAAGGATAAAATATGAATGTAGTTTTAGGAATAGGATTAGTAGTAATCGGACTGAGTATAGTAATATCACTACTATATAAAAAGTCTGTTATAGATAAAAGAATAAATGAATTAAATGATTTAGAAGATGAGATAACAAAATCAAAAATGAAAGCGAAAGAGATAGTGGATTTAGCTGAAAAAGAGGCTCTTGCTAAAGGTAAAGAGATCGAATTAAAAGCTAAAGAACACGTTTATCAAATAAAAGAGGAAGCAGAGAGAGAGATTAAAAACTCTAAAAATGAACTTCTTCAAAAGGAAGCTAGATTAGCTAAAAAAGAGGAAACTCTAGATAATAAAATAGAGAAACTTGAAATAAAAAGTCAAGAGCTAGAAAAAACAACTGAAGAGTTAGAAGCTAAAAAAGAAGAGATTGAAAATATAAAAGTTGCACAAGAAAATGAATTAGAAAGAATATCTGGACTTTCTAGAAATGAAGCTAGAGATATTTTAATAGCAAAATTAAGAGATGATTTAACTCATGAAACAGCAGTGGCTATTAGAGAGTTTGAAAGTAAATTAGAAGATGAAAAAGATAGAATTTCAAGAAGAATTTTATCAACAGCAATTGGTAAAGCATCATCAGATTATGTTGTAGATGCTACAGTATCAGTTGTAAACCTTCCAAATGATGAAATGAAAGGTAGAATTATAGGAAGAGAAGGAAGAAATATAAGAGCTATTGAAGCTTTAACAGGTGTAGATATAATTATTGATGACACTCCAGAAGCAGTAGTTCTTTCAAGTTTTGATGGAGTAAAAAGAGAGATAGCTAGAATTGCTATTGAAAAACTTATCACTGATGGAAGAATCCATCCAGGAAAAATAGAAGAAGTAGTAAATAAAGCTAGAAAAGAGATTGAAAAAGAGATTGTAGATGCAGGAGAAGAGGCATTAATCGAACTTGGAATCCCAGCAATGCATCCAGAGATTATAAGAACATTAGGAAGATTAAAATTCAGAACAAGTTATGGTCAAAATGTATTAACTCACTCTATAGAAGTTGCAAAATTAGCTGCAAACTTAGCAGCAGAAATTGGAGCAGATACAGAGCTTGCTAAGAGAGCTGGACTTTTACATGACGTTGGTAAGGTTCTAGAAAATGATATAGAAGCTTCTCATGCTATTATAGGTGGAGAGTTCTTGAAGAAATTTGGTGAAAAATCAGATGTTATCAATGGAGTTATGGCTCACCATAATGAAGTTGAGTTTGAAACTGTAGAGGCAATTCTTGTACAGGCAGCAGATGCTATATCAGCATCAAGACCAGGAGCAAGAAGAGAAACTTTAACAGCTTACTTAAAGAGATTAGAAAATCTTGAAGAGATAGCAAATTCATTCAGTGGTGTAGAATCATCTTATGCAATTCAAGCTGGAAGAGAGATAAGAATTATTATCAATCCAGAGGTTGTAAGTGATGATGCAGCTACTAAGATGTCTAGAGATGTAGCTAAGAAGATAGAGGAAACAATGCAATATCCAGGACAAATTAAAGTTACTATTGTAAGAGAAACAAGAGCTGTAGAATACGCAAAATAATATGATTTAAATATAAAAGACTCTGAAAAATATGTAGTGAACCCATTTTCTTAGATACATATTTTAATTGTTGATTAACAAGGATTGATTCCTGTATGATGCAGGGGTTAATCCTTTTAATTTTACTTTAATTCTTTTGTTGTTGTAATAATCTATATATTCTTCTATTGCTAGCTTTAGTTCTTCTATATTTCTGTAATTCTTTTCTTGTCCATAAAACATTTCTGTTTTTATTATTCCAAAGAAACTTTCCATTAATCCATTGTCTAAACTATTTCCTTTTCTTGACATACTTTGAATAATATTTTTTTCTTCTAATCTTTTACTATAGAAACTATGTTGATATTGCCAACCTTGATCACTATGAAGCGTTAAATTATTTACATCAGTATTAACACTAAATGCTCTTTCTAGCATATCTATTATTTGATTTAAATTTGGTGATAATGATAAATTATATGAAACTATATATCTTCCATATGCGTCTAATATTGGCGATAAATACAGTTTACTTCCTCTTAAATTAAATTCTGTTACATCTGTAAACCATTTTTCATTTGGTCTATTTGCTTCAAAATTTCGTTTAATATGATTGTCAGCGATTTTACCAATAGTTCCTTGATAAGAAGAATATTTTCTCTTTCTTTTGTGCGTAATACTTTGTAAATTCAATTTATTCATAAGTCTTAATACTTTTTTATGATTAATATTTATTCCTTGATTTTTAAGCTCTAATGTAATTCTGCGATATCCATATCTCTTTTTATTCGCGTAAAATATTTCTTTGATTTTCTCGATAATATCTTGATTTTTTAAATCTTTATCTTGTTTATTTATGTAAAAATAGTATGTTGCTCTTGCTATATCAGATATTTCAAGCAATAGTTTTAATGGATACTTAGCTCTAAGTTCAGTTATTATTCCGACTCTTTCTTGTTTTGTTGCTCCCTTTTCTGAACTAGAGCATTTAACTTTTTTAAATATTCGTTTTCAGCTTTTAAATACAAAATTTCTCTTTCTAAATCTTTAATTTTATCTTCTTTAGTTAATATTTTTTTAGATTTCTTTATTTTAGTCATAGTTTTAGATTTTCTCCCTCTTTTATTTTCTATGACATTATAGCAGTTTTCTTTAAATTTTTTAATCCAACTATGTAAAATTCCATCAGAACTTAAACCTATATCAACAGCAACAGAATTGATAGATTCTTTATTAATTAGTATTCTATTAAGAGTTAACTCTTTAAATTCCTTAGAATAATATTGATTTTTTCCACTTCTAATAATGGAATATCCATGTTTATCAATTAATCTTATTAAGTATTGTACATTATGTATACTTATATTAAAATTATAACTTAAAGATTTTAAAGATTCTCCTTTTAATCTTCGCTCATAAATTTCAATTTTTTGTTCATTTGTTAATTTAGCCATAAAAAAACTACACCCTCCATCTTAGTTGTCTAAGATTTTGGGTGCAGTACATTTCTAGCCTCTTTGCTCATCTCTACTAATAGGTATTTAATTTCATCAATTGTAACTTTTTTTATAAAATTTACATTTATTCTCTTATTCCCATTAATCTCAATCACCATATATTCATCATTCAAATCAACAAGTTTGGCTGTTTTTATATTTTTTTCTTTCCCATAATATTCAGCATACATTATAATACTTTCCACATGTTCGCTATTCATATGATTTAAAATTTTCTCTTTCAATTTATTAACTCCTTTCTTAAAATTTTGAATAACTATATTTTAGCAACACTAACTAGTTTATCAAATTTTTTACTCTTAGTAAATAAAAATTATTGTTAAAAATTAATTTATATACTATACTTATATTAAGTTAATATATAAATAAGGAGGTGCTTATGCCAAAAATTATTTCTAATAATAAAGAGTAATTTTGTTATGAGCACTTTTTATAATTCTATACTAGATATTAAAGGAGGAACCTATGAAATTAGCAGAGGCATTAAATAACAGAGCTGATCTAAAGAAAAGATTATTTCAATTAAAAGAGAGACTTCTAAGAAACTCTAAGGTTCAAGAGGGGGAAGAGCCTTCTGAAAATCCTGAAGATCTATTGTTAGAGGTAAACTCTTGTTTAGCAGAGCTTGAACTTCTTATAAAAAAGATCAATAAAACAAATAGTTGCACTTTTTATGGGGATAAAACTATCACTGATTTAATTGCTGAAAGAGATGTTCTATCTCTAAATCTATCTATTAAGAGGGAATTTTTAAAAGATGCAAGTGAAAAAATAGATAGATATTCAAATACAGAGGTTAAAATTTTAAGCACAGTAAATATCAAAGAAAAACAAAAGGAGATTGATAAACTTTCTAAAATTTTAAGGGAAACTGATATGAAAATTCAAGAGTTAAACTGGACAACAGAGTTAAAAGATTAATAATAAATGGTATTTATCAGGGTGAATGTTATCTCTAGTCGGTGGAGAAGGGAACTGACACTAAAATCACTTAAAAGAGCTTGACGGAGTGAGAGAATTGTTTAAACAGATACTCAGCATTGTTACATGGGTACAAATTATCATTCACATTTTTTTACCAAACATTAACTGATAAATGGGCGGGATTGGGGATAAAAAGTTTATTTACTATAATTTCCAAAAGTAGATTTTTGCTATTTTTGGAAATTATAGTTTTAAAATGTAAGCTCTTATGAATTATATTTTTTATAAGCATTACTATATTTAATTTTGAACCACTCTCTTAAACTTTGAGGCTCGAGAATCTCAATCTCATCAAGAAAATATGCAAAATAACGTTTTGCTTTCTCTTCAGAGCATTGAAACTCATAAAGTTCATTATTTTTAGATATAATCTCTGGTCTATTTATCTTGAGAAGATTTAAAATTTTCTCTCCTTCAGGGGTTAAAATAGCTTTTATCTTCTTATCCTGTGATAAAAATGGGTCAAAATTAAGAATAACCTTTTCTACAAACTCCATATCTTCCCAATCGTGTGCCTCTCTAGTTACAAAAACTGTATCTATATTATAAA